>JAEOTS010000077.1 GCA_016839745.1 Promethearchaeota archaeon | reverse complement strand
GTTGTTCTATCAACTGGTATGGTACCTTCTAAGAATTCAGTAAAACTAATTGAGACATTAGGTTTAAGTAAGGATAGCTACGGATTTTTAACTGAAGTTCATGGATGCTTAAAACCTCAGGAAACGACAAATATGGGCGTTTATATATGTGGATGCGCTGCTGGCCCAAAGAATATTCCATCATCCGTCTCAACAGCTTCAGCTGCCGCAAGTAAAGCAGCTACATTACTTTCCAAGGATTCTATTGTTCAAGAACTAATGGTGGCTGAAATTGACGACAATCTCTGTACGGGGTGTCATAGATGCGAGAAAGTTTGTAATTACGAGGCTATAAAAGTTAACGCAGACGCAATCGCTGTAGTAGACGGGTTAAAATGTAAAGGTTGCGGAGTTTGCGTGTCGTCCTGTCCAGCTCGAGCAATTGACCTCAAATATTATAGAGACATCCAATTTGTTGAACAAATTAAAGGAATCTGTAGCACGGAGCTTAAATACAGGGATGAGTTTATTGATACCGTTGAGTTTATTACTAAAGAGCAAAAACCTTTAACTCCTTAAAAAATTTTATCCGAATTAGAATGACACTCTCAAAAAAATCATAGTTGGGAGAGAACTAACCCTCTGCAAGGGTTTTCGGAATCGTGTATTTTTACAAATTAAATAAAAGTTAGTTTTCAAATTACTAAAATAGAAGTTTTAAAAGTTTACTATTGAAGGTTTTTTTAAACCTTCTTATCATGATAATTTGCTATATTTCAAAAGGGCTGAAATCCAGGTTTAAATTTTAGTTATTAGATAGTCAAAAAAAGAATGGCTAAAATCTTAACTATGAGTTAGTCCTATTTTTTTCTTTTAGATTACAAGAAACTAGTAATTCAATCCTTTTAGCATTTGGATCGTAGTGTATTGGTTTTTACCACCAGTCCTTAAGTAGTCCATGGCTTCCTCGATTCCTTCTACGGTCAAATTATACATGGGGATGATGCTCGATATTATTTTTCGGGTCCATGGCACCCATTCAAGTCTTATTAGCTCGGGATTAAGCCAAATAACATTGTTTTTGAAATGGGTAGCAGTTTCTCTAATGTAGTAAATTCCGGGCATTTCATTTCTGTGGTAATAATAAATCGAGCCGTATCGTTCTGTTAACTCCCATGAAGCCATAGCAGCGTCACCAACGATAACTATTTTGTATTTATTATCGTATTTTTTTATAAAATCTTCGAAATCTATAGCTTCCTCCGGATTGCGTTGCGCATTAAAGTAGAGTTTATCATAGATACAGTTATGGAAGTAATAAAATTTAAAATCCTTCCAGTGCGACATATTATTAGCTGCTGAAAAGAGAAGATTAACCAGATGCGCATAAGGGGTCATACTTCCTCCAACATCCATTAAGAGGACAAGTTTTACGTTATTTTTGCGGCGTTTTTCGAAAATAATTTCGATATCGCCACCGTTTTTCGCCGTCTTGTCGATGGTTTTATCCATATTGAGCTCGTCAAGTTTTCCGATTTCCTCTAACTTTTTAAGGCGTTTTAATGCAACTTTAATTTGGCGAGTGTCTAAAACGACATCTTTTCTATAATCAGAAAATATTCTTTTCTGGGCGATTTGAACTGCCATGCGCATCCCTGACGATCCACCTATCCGCATTCCCATTGGATTTTGTCCTGAATTTCCAAACGGAGATGTTCCTTGAGTTCCTACCCAGTGATCCCCGCCATTGTGTTCTTCGTCTTGTCTTTGCATAAGGTCTTCGAATTGTTTTTGCATTTGTTCAAGGTCAAAAAATTGGTTTAACATTTCCTGAAAATTGCCATCTACTTGAGATAAGTCCATATTTTTTTTTAGCCATTCCCAGATTTCGTCCTTGACTTCTTGCGGAGCGTTAATTAAAAAATTTCCATCTAAATCTTTGCTGAGCTTCTGCAACAAATCTTCTAGGAATTGTTGAAGGTCTTCGATATTTAAATATTGTTGGTATTCACTAAGTAGAATTTTCATTCCTTCGAGTAATTCGGGAATAGTTATGTCCTTGTTTAACCAATCCCAGATTTCTTGTTTAATATCATCGGGAAATTTAATGATGGCATTTTTGAAGAAGTTAGCGAACGCAATATCGTAAATATCAAAATGGTGCTCGTTTTTACAGAGAATCGAACGAGAAATGTAGTAAAACTCGACCATATTGTGAATGAGCCCTTTATTTAACGCTTCAATAAGGGCCATATATTCTGTAATACTGACCGGTAGTCTTTCCTTAAGGTAATAGAAGTATTCAACAAACATTTAGCTAAGTTTTATTCACTTCAATTCTGTATACTAGAAAATAATTAATATAACAATATTAGCTTTTTGGAGAAGCTTTAAGTTTTTTTGCTAACTGAATATCTTATCAGGTTTCGAACGAAAATTGACTTGAATGTTCGTTTAAAACCGTCTATTTTGCGGTAGTTTATCATTATTTCTTTTTTACACTAAATCCTTTGAAAAAATTAAAACCACATTGTAGCATCGGCTTCTAACACTAAATCGTTCAGTGTTGCTGCCCCTACAATTTTCAATCCTGGAATTAAATCAGCTGTTTCCCAACCTAACATTCTTTTTGAAGCTTCGCAAACGAAAATTTCGATACCTTCCGCAAGCGTTTTATCAATCATTTCTTTAAGGGTAGGGAAGTTTCCCGCTTTAATCTCCTCTGCTTTACCCGGTTTTAGTATTCTTAATCCTTGACCCATATAGTAAATAAGTGCTTTAACATCCATTGCTTTAGCTGTCTGTGCTAATACGTGTGGTGAATACTGGCGCTCAGGATCGTCGCTAGTTTGCACATACAGAATGAATTTTTCTTTATCGTTCGTGATTCTCACCTCTTTTTTAAATTTTATTAAAGGTAGAAAAAATTTTCAATATAAAGTAATGCAATTCTTAGAGAAAATCTAAACCTAATAAAATTCCCTTTTATATTTTAAAAAGAAAATGGTACTTATGAGAATAATTATCAAATAGGAAGAAATTTTGGATAATTTTATGTTGGAAATTTAATTTTTTCTAAAGCAACCTCAAGGTCTTTTTCTTTTTTAAGAAGTACACCTAAAAAGGGTATACCTTGTTTAAGTTCCTCTAAACTGATTCCACTTTTTAACAAGACACCGATCCAATCAAGAAGTTCCGATGTCGAGGGCATTTTTCTCAATTTCGTTATAGCCCTTAGTGCGTAGAAATGCTTAAGGCATTGATCCAATAAGTTTTGCTTCAAATTAGGATAATGAAGATTACATATGTCTGCCATAAATTCCTTAGATGGAAATTCAATCCAGTGAAATACACATCTACGCAAGAATGCGTCAGGAAGTTCTTTTTCGTTGTTGGAAGTTATAATAACGATTGGTCGAGTTTTAGCCTTTACAAACTCTTTTGTTTCTTTAACATAAAACTCCATTACATCTAATTCTTGTAAAAGATCGTTAGGGAATTCGATATCTGCTTTATCTACCTCGTCGATAAGAAGGACGACTTGTTCATCAGAATCAAAAGCTTCGCCTAAAGGTCCGAAAGTAATGTAATCTTTTACATTATCAACATTTCGATCCTCGCACCCAAATCGGCTGTCGTTTAATCTTTGGACGGTATCATACATGTAACACCCATCTATTGCTTCTGTTGTGCTTTTAACATTCCATATAATAAGTCTTTTTCCCAAAGATTCAGCAATTGCATGAGATAACAACGTTTTTCCAGTACCCGGTTCACCTTTTACCAATAAAGGTCGTGCTAAGGCAATAGAAACGTTTACAATATTTCTTAGTTGAGGATCGGCAATATATTTGATTCTTTCGGTATTTACGTCTCCTTTAAACTGATTAAATCCATCATTACTCATAATTAAATGAAATAATTTAGCAATTAAATAATTTTTTACTTTTATTCAAAAGAAATATTGCAATTCGTCCAGTTATGGCCATTTTCACCATTGAAGCCGTTAAAAACATCTACTCTGTAAGGGCTTTAAATTAATTAAACATAGAATTAATCAAGAATAAATTTAATATGGTCAGACACCTAATATTAATAGAAGTATGGAAAATGTCTATAAGATTCAAACAATATTTGGATAACTATTCTAAAGTTATAATTAAATGTGGCTTAAACCTTAAACCAGGTCAGCGATTATTAATTACATCTTTGTATAATATAGGAGTATCAATTGAGCTTGCTTCATTTATAGAGTTATTAGCTAAAGAGGCATATAGAAATGGAGCTAAATTAGTTGATGTCATTTGGAGAGATGATCAACTTCAGCTTTTAAAATGTAGGCAAGCTAGAGCCGAATTTTTTGAAGAATACGCAAAATGGAGAATTGAAGCAATAGAGAATATTGTAGAGCACGGAGATGCGTTACTTTTGATTTATGCTGAAGATGTAGACTTATTTGTAAATGAAGACCAGGATTTAATTTTCATTTACCAAAATATTATGTTAAATGCGTTAAAACCTGTTTATGAGAAAATATCTAAGAGCTATTCTAATTATGTTGTAATAAGTGCTCCAATTTCAGGTTGGGCTGATAAAATTTTTCCAGAAATTCCTAAGACGAAAAGGCTTGAAAAATTTTGGGATACACTATTTCATATATGTCGCATTAAGAGTGAAAACCCAATCCAAGCATGGGATGAACACATAAATAAATTGAATCATAAATGTGAATATCTTAATCAAAAGCAGTATAAAGAGTTGATTTTTAGTTCATCAATCACTCAACTGAAGGTAGGTTTACCTGAGAAACATAAGTGGACAACTAGTTCTGAAGAAAGTAGAAATGGGATTAAATTTATATCTAACATACCGACTGAAGAAGTTTATACTCTCCCTCATACTAAAAAAGTGGAAGGTTTTGTCACCTCTACAAAACCACTGTACTTGAGAGGTGTAATAATAGAAAATTTTAAATTAATATTTTCTGAAGGTGAAGTTAAAGAGGTTTATACAGAAAAAGGCTTAAATCATCTCAAAAAAATACTGAGCACTGATGAGGGTGCTAGTAGACTGGGAGAAATAGCATTAGTTCCTCACAGTTCACCAATTTCTGAAACAAATGTTCAATTTTATAATATCCTTCTTGATGAAAACGCATCTAGTCATATAGCTTTGGGATATGCTCACAGATCTAATCTGATTAACGGTGATTCAATAACAGATGATGAGTTTAGCAGCCTTGGAGGAAATATTAGTGGGATTCACATCGATTTTATGATAGGGTCAGAGGATATGAATGTCTTTGGCATTTTAAAAGACGATTCTCGTGAACCGATAATGATAAACGGTGAGTGGAATTTATACTAATATTGATCTGAAAAGTCTCGTAAATTAAGTTGCCGTTAAAAAAATTAGTCTAACGATACTTTCTTTTTTTTAATTATATATTGTTTTATTTTCCAGCCACTTAACGCTCCAGCTATAGAAATAGAAATAAGAACTAAGATTGATAAATAACCTTGATAATTTAGAAAAAGTAAAATAAATGGATTCCAAGAAAAACCTTTCAAAATCCAATGCCAAGAAAAAGCGAAGGTAAAAATAAAAAAGTTCAGCCAAATTGAGTTTTTTATCCCATAATGGTAAATGTCTTCTTTATAAGTTAAAATTAGGCAAGTGAGAAATAATATTAATGCGGGTATTCCAAAATATACTTCGAAAATTGTCTTATATAACCAAATAAGTTCTTCATTAATATATCTTCCATAATAACTGTTAATCAAACCAAAAAAGATAAAATAAATAATTAAAATCGCTATTATATATCCTCCTTGCTTGCCAAGATCAAATTTAATTCTATCTTTTTTTTTTTTTTCATTAAACCTTCCACTAATTTTATTTTCTTGCAATAATAATTCACGATTTTTTTAAACTAGATTATTTTATTCTAAGAGAATAATAATTATAAAAATAAAAAAAATGTTTAATATTTTATTTCTTTTTAAATCGATTTTTCGCGGCTATGGCTATAGTACCAATAGATATTAATACAATAATATAAAGTGAATATCCTGGAATTGCAGCTATAGGTTGTTCAACTGGTTTTTTATAAAGCGTATAAAAGTATTGCTCTCCAATTCGAAGCTCCATGCCTGTCCATTCACTCGAGATAATATAATTAAATTGCTCTTGAAAGAGATATATGTATGGGCAGTCTTCATGAATCGATGCTGCAATATAATCATATATTCCTTGCTTTTCAGTTTCATTGCCAGAAAGGAATGCGCCCCAGATAGCATTTTCAATAGCTGAATCGTTGTAAAATGGAAAATTCATAAAAGCATCTGCCATATACATTAAAAGCAGATAGGGACCAGGGTCTGTATCCGCCCAACCCCAATCGATGTACAGCAAATCGAGGGTTGATCGAATCCCCGGATTATAAACCGCGCCCAAATATTGCTCCGTTGTTAAACCATCGGCGTTAAGCTCGAAACCTATATCCTTTAAATCATTACTCAAGATTTGATACTGAATATCCATCACACCTGCAATATAGGTAAAGTTAAGGCTCACTAAAGGATTAATTTCTGCTCTGTCGATCCAATCTTGATCAGTCCAAGTAGATGCTGCAGGAGGTGCAATACCTTCAGAAATCAACAATTGGCGAGCGTATGTTAAATTATACCTAGGTGTTTGAACATTAGGATTGTGATAATCAAATCCCTCCATTATAACATTTTCAATGCGAACTACTTTACCCTCTAAATAATCATTAATATAATAATCGTAATCAACTGCGTGTGAAATTGCTTTTCTTAACGTGTTATTTACATTGTGTTCAATCATAGCGACGAGACTGAAATAACTAGGATTCGGGGGACCATAAAGAATATCACATAGACTATTTTCATAAAGTGTGAAATCCGGACCTGGAGTATGCAAAAAGTCAATAGCGCCAGTACTCATAGCAAGATACATCGTACTTTCATCCTGAAAATATGAAAAAATTAAATCGCTTATATATGCTGGATCCTGCCAGTATTCGTCATTTCGCACAAGGATAGTCTCAAGAGTAACCACTGAGTGAGAAACAAATTTAAAAGGGCCTGTACTTACTAGTTTCTGTACATCAATTCCAATTAAAGTTTCATTATATGCAGCATGGGCAGTAGGCGATATTATTCCACTAGGTAAAGTTATCAATGTTGAAGGGAAAGGCTCAAATGGAACATTTAAATGAAATTTTATTTGAGAATTATTCACTACTTCAGTATTATTTATGATGGGGATCATAACTTTGCTTAAATTAAACCAAGAGATATCTACACCGGGAATTCCAAGAAAAATTACAGCAGGAACAAAAAATGCCTCGGTTATAGATGATCCTAAACCTTGCGAAATTAAATAGGCTAACCTATCGAAGTTCCATTTTACTGCTGAAGCATTGAAGGGGGTGCCATCGTGAAATGTAACATTTTGGCGCAAATCTACTACGACAGTGAGAAAGTCTTCCCAAGAGTAATTTGTTGCTAATTGAGGCAGCATTGGAAAATCGGGATCAGTGGTGTTTTGCCAAAATAAATTTTCCACGACATTCCATTGAATTCTATTTTCCCATCCTTCAATTGTTGCAACAGGATCAAGCCATAAAACTGCTTCTGGGTGAGTTCCTCCAGCAATGAAGGTATGATAGGCATCGGAAGTTTTAAGCCCATCCACAGAGGTCGCGGTAACTGGATAGAAAGGGAGTATACCAACTAGTAAGATATAGATAATCAAACCAAATTTTAATACAGTTCTATTTTTCATTTTTTACCACTTTAAAAAGTTTATTTTGCAAATTTTAAAAAAAAATAAATTATAAGATCTAATTTATTTTTTAATTACTAGTTATCATTTATTGATTTATAAATGTTTTCGCCGAATATTGATTCTGAGAATTATATATGTTTTGGGGATTTGTAAGGTCTTTAGAATATGGCATAGGTAGAATAATGCAATTCTATATTAATAATCAATATTTTTAGTGAAAAACTTATTTTTTTGTTTTTCCTAGCAACTAGTAATTGCTGTTTCTTGTCAAAAGAATAATCCTGTCTTTCTAGTTCTTTGGTTCTGAAGAGTTCTTTTCAAAAATAATTGTGTAATAACATTTATAAATCAATAAATGATAACTAGTAATTAAAAAATAAATTAGATCTTATAATTTATTTTTTTACCTCATTATATTGACTATATTACGATATAATTAAAAAAAAAAGAGAAGATGGTCAAAATTGAGTAATCTCTTGACTTATATTGCTAAAAGGGTACTTATTGCCATACCTCTTATATTTTTAATACTTATCCTTACTTTTATTATGTCTCGTTTAATGATGGGAGATCCGACCTATTTCATTTTTCCCATAGGTACTCCCCCAGAAATAATAGAATTAAGAAGGGAAGAATTAGGATTAAACGATCCTTGGTATGTACAATTAGGAATATATTTATTAAATATATTTAGAGGTGATTTTGGAATTTCAGCTAGCGTTGTTCCGGGGGAACATGTCTCAGATGTTATTAAGATTGTTTTTCCTCGCACGATTGAACTAATGATTTTTCCAATGATATTAGTACCAATAATTGGAGTTAAATTTGGTAAAAAATCAGCTATAAAACGTAATAAGTTTCAAGATGGAATTATTAGGGTATTAGCTTTATGTGGCGTTGCGTTGCCCTCCTTTTGGTTAGCAATGTTGTTACAACTCTTTGTTGGAAAGATATTGCCTGATTTTACAAATTACCAACTTACATTTCCATTTTTTGGGTATAAAGGGATAGGCATGCCAGATCCTCAATATATAACCGGATTTAGGACAATTGACAGCATTCTGGCAAATAATCATTACCTATTAATGGATACTATTAAACATATGATTTTACCATCAATTTGTATAATACTAGTCTCATTTGCAAGTATTACACGACAAACAAGATCAAATATGCTAGAAGTGATGGACCAGGATTATATTAGGACTGCTCGAGCTAAAGGACTCGAGGAAGATATAGTTATAAATAAACATATGCTCAGGAATGCTTTAATTCCTACTACTTCAGTAATAGTATACCAAATAGCTAGTTTATTAGCGGGTTCATTTTTAGTAGAAACTGTGTTTAACTATAATGGACTAGGAAGGATGGCAGTAGAAGCGGTAGTTAAAAGGGATTACTGGATGATTAATGCGATTGTAATAATAATTTCATTAATTGTTATAGGAGGGAACTTATTTATTGATATTTTATATTCTATATTAGATCCACGAATAAGATACAAATAATAACGAGGTATTAAACTTGTATGAGCCA
Organism: Promethearchaeota archaeon; assembly: GCA_016839745.1. Taxonomy (GTDB): domain Archaea; phylum Asgardarchaeota; class Lokiarchaeia; order Sigyniarchaeales; family SOKP01; genus SOKP01. The sequence continues at coordinate 27,787 of JAEOTS010000077.1, read as the reverse complement.
AATTAAATACGACTTCGAATTTCCTCAAAAAGAAATAAACTTCAAACGGAAAATATTACGATATCTCAAATTCCTAATAATTCCATTTTATAGACCTCAGGAATTGTCTCAATGGGAAGCAAATGTTAACCAATTTAAATCTCAAAGGAAATTTTTCAGAAAACTCCTGAATCCAATTACGATCTTAGGATTTGGTATTATAATATTTATTACCTCAATGGCAGTCTTCTCTTCTTGGTTAACTCCTTTTTCCTATAAGGAGTTAGCGGAATATACATTTGAAGGAAGTTTTTCTCCTCCTTCCTTGGAACATCCATTAGGGCAGACTCTCCTTGGTCGTGATGTGTTAGGGAGAATAATTTGGGGAGCTGTAACTTCCTTAACTTTAGGGTCCATAGCGATATTAGTAAGCGTCATTGGGGGTGTCATAATAGGAATAATTTCTGCTTATATAGGCGGTATTCCAGATTCAATTGTTATGAGAATATTTGATATTCTTTTAGCATTTCCAACTTTAATTATAGTATTTATTTTTATTTCAATTTTTGGTCAAAATATTAATATTATTTTAATCGCGTTCGGAATTTTAGGAATTCCAGGATATGCACGATTAATTCGGGGATCAGTATTACAGATAAAAGAAGGAGTGTTTATAGAAGCCGCTAAAGTGACTGGTGCGAATAATTTTAAAATTATGTTTAAATATATCCTTCCCAATGTTATTTCTCCTATCATTATCGCTATCTCCTTTGATTATGGTGGTATCATATTAGGATTAGCGGGGCTAAGTTTTCTTGGGTTAGGGGATCCCAACACAATTGAATGGGGTGTAGATATTAATGCGGGGAGATTGCGATTATATTCCGCGCCATGGGCTAGTTTTTGGCCAGGATTAATGATATTTATTACAGTTTTAGGTTTTATGCTAATAGGAGATGGTTTACGGGATGCATTAGATCCTCGATTAAAAGCTACTAGAAAAAGGAGAAAATTAAGATGATTTTAGAGGATATTGGGTATCTCACCGTGATTTTGATTTTTCACATAATTACCATGCTTGTCTTTATTTTAGGAGTAAACGCATTATTTCCAGCTAATAAGAAGCCTGGTAATAAGCTTTTACTACGGAAGTTGTATCTAAGTATTATTATTGGATTTTCTGCTGAATTTGGTGTGGGAGTATTATTATCATCTATTAACTTATCACTAAGTTCATATAATTTAATCTTATTTTCAACTAGCTGGCTGACTCTTAATTTTATAAATCTACTATTTCATAGATTTATTAAACAAAAAAATCTTGACGATAGGCAAGAAAGCAGTAAATTGACTTTTAAATATGTTTTTAGACCTTTTCTGTTAATTTCAGTCGTAGTTGCAATGTTGGCAATCATCGAATTAACGATCCGAATTTTCTCAATTCCGATATATATTGAATTCCAATATGGACTAATCTGGTCAATATTCGTAGAGATTTTTGTAGTAATAATAACTCGTCTTATTAACAAAGTTCTACCAAAAAAGAAAAAAATTCAATCCTATATATTAAAACAAGCAATAATATTAAGTGTAATTTCTTCATATGGAATTTGGGCCTTATATCTCACAATATTTGGGTTATTTGGTTTCCTTTTTGGATTTTATATATTTGTAAATTTACAATTATATTGGATTTTAATGGTGATTTACTTTCTTGGGTTATTATTATCATTAAGATTAATAACAAAAAAGGAAAAAAGAATTTCAAAAATCGGGGAAGAACTTATTAGGGATTCCAATTTGTCGGGAAGTGATCAGGAAAAAATCATTCTTGAAGTAAAAAATTTGAAAACTTACTTTTATACGGAAGAGGGTGTTGTCAAAGCTGTTGATGGCGTATCTTTTAAAATGCATGAAAATAAAATTTTAGGATTAGTTGGAGAGACTGGATGTGGTAAATCTGTTACCGCTTTATCCGTTATGGGATTAATTTCTTCTCCTGGTGAAATTGAAGGAGGGCATGTTTTATTTTATGACGAAGATTTATTAGAAAAATCAGAGAAAGAAATGTTGAACTATCGTGGGAAGAAAATCGCTATGATTTTTCAAGACCCATTAAATTCTTTAAATCCAGTTTACCGAGTGGGAGATCAATTATCGGAGGTTTACATTACTCATCAAAAAGAGGAATTAGAACGGGTTTTAAGACACAATATTGCCGAAATAGCCAGAATTGAAGAAGAAATAGAAATTTTGAAAGTTAAATTGCAAAAAGATGAAAACAGTAAAGAGAATAATATAAAATTGAAAAAAATACAACAGCTTAAAGCTTTAAGTTCAATATTTGCTATTGCTGAAAGTAAATCGATAGATATGATTAAAGCAGTAGGTATTCCCGACCCCGCACAAATAATAAATAGATATCCTCATGAATTAAGCGGGGGGATGAGACAAAGGATAATGATCGCAATGGCATTAATTTGTAATCCTCAACTGTTGTTAGCAGACGAACCCACAACGGCATTAGATGTAACAATTCAAGCTCAGATCTTAAGATTAATAAAGGAACTTCAAAAAAAGTATCAAACATCTATCTTATTAATTACCCATGATCTTGGAATTATCTCAGAAATGTGTGATCACGTTGCAGTGATGTATAGCGGGAAAATAATGGAATATAGCTCTTTGGAAGACCTAAAAAGAGAACCTTTACATCCTTATACTAAAGGTTTAATCTCAACAATTCCTAGAGTAGGAAAATCTAAAGAGGATTTTCCTGAAATCCCGGGAGTTGTCCCTAATCTAATATATCTTCCTAAAGGTTGCCACTTTCATCCCCGGTGTGATTATTCAAGTAAATATTGTATAAATGATTCTCCAGAATTAATCGAATATACACCAAACCATTTTGTTGCGTGTCATCTCTATAATAAAAACGAATTTCAAATTAATGGTAATTAAATTAAAAAAGTGAATCTGATGGCAATAATAATATCTCCAATTATAAGTTCTGTGTTCTTTTTTCTATTAGCAATAGCACTTACGATAGGTATCGCAATTTTTATATCTAATATAGGAGATAAAACTCAAATATTATCAAAAAGAGGATTATGGTTAAATATATCAATCACAAGTTTTTCAGGAATTTCTTTTCTAGTCGTTATATTTTTATTATCATGGAGTAATTTCATTCAAATCATTCAGTGGGTATATCCCACTTTAATAATAATTATTCTAGTAATGGGGATATTAACAAAAATAGTATCTTTTCGTGTAATTAAATTCCCTGAATTTATAGATAATTTTAATATTAAACCAAATCAGACGATTTTGGAGGTTAGAGATTTAAAAGTGAGTTTCCCTATCTATGGAGGTCTTTTTAAAAAAACAATTGCCGAAGTTAAAGCAGTTGATGGAATTTCTTTTAAGCTTAAGACGGGGGAAACATTTGGAATAGTTGGAGAAAGTGGATGTGGAAAATCAACTGTTGCACGGACTATATTAGGATTAATTCCTAGAAAGAGTGGAGTAATTATTTTTGAAGAAAAAACCATCGGTTTGAAATTTCCAAGAGAAATGAGACGGAGAATTCAAATGGTATTCCAAGATTTGGAAGCCTCGCTTAATCCTCGAATGAAGGTAGTAGATATAATTTCTGAACCACTCCGTAATCTTTTTGGGATAACTAATAAAAAGATTCTAAGAAAAAAAGTATTAGAAGCACTAGAAAGGGTATCATTGAAACTTGAACATCTAGATCGCTTTCCACATGAATTTTCGGGTGGGCAAAAACAAAGAATTATAAATGCTCGCTCTCTAATTTGTAATCCCTATTTAATAGTATTAGATGAGCCTACTTCGGCATTGGATGTATCAGTACAAGCAAAAATTCTCAATATATTAAAAAATCTTCAAAAAGCCTTCAATTATGCGTTTATATTTATTACTCATAATTTAGCAGTGGTTTCCAACATAGCCGATAAAATAGCTGTAATGTATTTAGGGGATTTTGTAGAAGTAGGAAAAACCGAAGAGATTTTTTCTAATCCACATCATCCCTATACTCAAGCTTTATTATCTGCAAGAACGGACTTCTTTGAGGATACTGAAAAAAATCGTATTATTTTAGAAGGGGAAGTTCCTAGTGCTATAAACCCCCCTGCTGGATGTAAATTTCATCCTCGCTGTTTTAAATCTACAAAAAATAATTTATGTACAATTAAAATTCCAAATTATGTACAATTAAGTGATAACCATCTTAGTTTATGTGATAAATAAAAATTCAAATTTATATCTTAAAAATCCTAATTAAATGACAAAAGAAGTGGAAAAAAATGGGAAAAAAGACTCGAGCCAGAGCACCTGAAAAAAAACAAGCTCAATTTCAAAAAATTATAGAAACTGCGAAAGAGATGTATAAAAGAAGTGATTTTCAAACCATAAGTATGAACTCTCTAGCAAAAGGTTTGAATATGGAGATGTCAAATCTTTATAATTATTTCAAAAGTAAAAGGGAGTTATGGATTGCAGTAAGATCAAGTTATAGAAAAGAACATGATAAAATTATTGATTCCATCATTGAAAATCATGATGGAACTAATCTAGAGTTAATATACAAAATAACAAAGGCAATTATTGATAAAATGGGGGAAGATTTTCCAATGTTTTTATTTTTATTCGTAGCTATGATTCCACCATCCAAAAGTTCTGGCCCAATTGAAGATTCTTATGATTTAAAACATGGATTTTTTTATCAAAAGGAAGTTATTCAAGCAGCGATAGATAATGGTGAACTCCAAGTGGATGATATTGATCTATTCACGTATCATCTTTGGGCAATGATGTTTGGAGCGATTAAAGCAGAAACCCATTTGAAATTTAAAGCGAAGGTTATTGATCCAATTAATAATGGTAATGCAAAATTAATTCTAAGAGAAGATTATCGTGCTTATGCGTTAAAAACAATTAAAGATTTTTTATTCAAAAACGCAACATACAATCCATCATTTTAATAATAAGGAGTAGAAAAAGAGATGAAAAATAGTGAAGAAATAGTGGAAAATTATATTTTTGATGAATTTCCTGGAGAAAGATATCCCACTTTTACGCGAGGAGAGGGAATGTATCTTTTTGATGACCAAGGAAATAAATTTATCGATACGACTTGCGGTCCCGTTACAAATAGTCTTGGACATGGTTTGCCAGATTTTGGGATTTTTTTAGAAAAACAGATGAAAAATCTTGCGTTCCTTCATAGAGGCTATGGACACACTCCAATTTTAAAGGAAACTTGTCAAAAACTATGCAACCTGACTCATGATGAAATGAGTAAAGCTTTACTAGTGTGCGGTGGCTCTGAAGCAGTTGAGGTTGCAATTAAGATGGCACGTATGTACCATATTTATAATAATAATCTTACAAAAACCCTCATTATTGGAAGATGGCAATCCTATCATGGAAATACAATGATTACATTATCAGCTGGAGGGTTTGTTAAGAGAAGAGCTGCTTTCATACCATATCTTCATAATACTAGCCATATACCACCTGCGTACTGTTATCGCTGTTGGTTTAATAAAGAACCAAACTCATGTAATTTAGAATGTGCTCAAGCATTAGAAGATGAGATATTAGGGCAGGGACATGAAAACGTTTCTGCTTTTATAGCAGAACCTATTTCTGGCACAGGATTATGTGCAGCAGTACCGCGTGAAGATTATTTTAAGAGAGTTAGAGAGATTTGTGATAAGTACGACATTCTTCTTATTTATGACGAAATTATATCTGGATCTGGAAGAACTGGTAAATGGTTCGGATATGAGCATTTTAAGACTCCTCCCGACATTCTCGTTTTGGGAAAAGGATTAGCAGGAGGTTATTTTCCTGCAGGAGCAATAATGTCTTCGTTAAAGATTTATAATAAAATAGCGGATGTGCAGGGAGTCCTCCCCGCAGGTTATACATGGGCAAATAATCCTATGGTGGCTACTGTAATTTCAAAAACGATAGATTATTACCAGAAACATAATCTTATAGCAAATGTTGAAAATATGGGTAAATATATGTTTGATGAAGTGAAAAAAATCCAAAAAGAACATCCAACAATGGGAGATGTTCGTGGAAAAGGATTGCTAATGGGAATTGAATTTGTTCGCGATAAAACTACTAAGGAGACAATTGATCACCCATTAATTGCTCCCCCAACAGTAGGAAGACCAAATGCTTTTCATCTCCAATTAAAAAAAGAAGCAAAAAAGAACCATTTACTTCTGTTGGCTCATTCTGGGTGCGCAAAAGGGATCTATGATGGGGATATGATTATGTTAGGCCCCTATTTTAGAGTAAATAAAGAACAAATTGATGAAATTTTGTCTATTTTCGAAAAAAGTTTATATAATACTGAAAAGGAACATGGATTTATATAAGAACATAGATTAGGAGAATAGAGAATGAAAAATGATTCAAAGTTAAAAATCGGTGCAGTTTCCATGAAAAGTCTTCCTGGAGATCCAGAAGAGAACGTTAAAAACACAATTTCATGGATTAAAAAAGCAAAAGAACAAGAGATAGAACTCTTATTATTTCCTGAATTGAATATTACGGGATATTGGAATTCGCGAGAACTAATTTCAGCAGCTGAACCTATTGGTGGAGATTCAATTAAACATTTAATTGATGAAATTGTTAAGATTGGAGGAATATTTGTTGCGGTAGGGTTAGCAGAAGAATATAGTAATTCAATCTTTAATACACATATTTTAATTGGCACAGAAGGAATTATAGGCTACTATCGCAAAACACATTCCCCCTTTCCCGAGAATTTTACCTGGGGGGTAGGTAATCATTTTCCTGTATTTACTATTGGAGGTTTTAAAGTTGGAATTGCGATATGCTATGATAATTCATTTCCAGAAGTATATCGCTGTTATGCTACCCAAGGATGCGATATAATACTAAGTCCTTATGCATTCGGTTTTACTCCTTTCAAGACTGGTGTTAAAAATGCAGAAGAAAAAGCGATTAAAGATTGGAAAAGGAGTGTAAGCATCGATTTACAGTCCGCTGCTCGAGCTAATGTTGTATATAGTATAGCTTGTGTTGGTGCTGGTCATATTAAAGATTACCGTGTAGAAAAAGGAGAACAGTGGTCTACAAGAGTGAGTTTAGATGATCTTGGTCCCATGGAATATTTTTTATCTGGAGGGGTGTTAATTTTTGGACCAGATGGAAAATTAATTGCAGAAAGTCCAAATGATAAAATTGATGAATATCTGATCTCAACAATTATTACTAGAAAGGAACTTAATAAGGTGAGATCGTTTGTTTATAACACTTTAAAGGACAGAAGACCAGAAATTTATTCTCACTTGGTAAAACGCCCTTAAAAATAACTAATTAATGAATGTGGTGTGAAATTTATTAAATTTTTAGATGTTGAAAATTATTTACCAGTATTTAAGGCTAAAGGGACTAATTACGAGATTGGTTACTCCATCGGGACTCAAGCAAAAGAGTATATTCATGCTGCTATTAAGGAAAATCTAATACAGTTAGGTTTGAAATACTTTGAAGTATTAAAACCAAGTTGGTTAGGGAAGATGAACACTTTTGCCAATAAATTCTATCCTGAATATATGGAAGAATTAAAGGGATTATCTGAGGGTGCAGATTTAGTTTTAGAAGATATCTTAAAATTGAACTGGATGGCATCACTAGAACTTGAATCTTGCTCTACTTTAATCTTGAAATCTGAAAAAGAAATTTTACTTTTACATAATGAAGATATGATACATGAAACTGGAAAATATTCTTACATCTGCGATATTGAAACTTTAAGTGGGTTAAATATCATTTGTTTTTGTTATCCAGGATCTTTACCGGGAAACGCATTCGGATTTAATTCTAATGGAATAGTATTTAGTGGAAATGATGTGCCGCACCCTGAACAAAAACCGGGGCTTCCTCGTATATTAAATGATCGCGCTTTATGTGAGGCAGATTCTATAGAACACGTTAAATCAATTATTCTGAAAAAAGAGAGGAATGCTGGATTTAATCATAATATTGTTTCGCAGAAGGAATTTCGCGCTATAAATCTCGAATATACGAGTAGTAGAGCAGAGTTGACCGAAATTAAAGATAAATTTTTCCATACTAATCATTATCTTAGCCCAAAATTCAGTGATGTACATATTCCCTCTTTAGAAGAGAATTCGACTACACAAATAAGGTATAATCGGGGCATTGAACTTTTGAAGGATGTTCGATTTAATACAAATAGTGCTCTTGAGCTAATTTCAGATGAGCAAATATTTAGAAAGGGCACAACAGTAAATTTACCAAATATAGGTGAAATAACAGGCGGTACTTTGTGTACTTCATGTTTTAAAATTTCTAATCAAATCGAATTGACGATTTTTCCCCCAAAAAGGGAAAAATCGGAATTTATACATTTTTTTAAATCTAACAAATAGGGAGGAAAAATTATGTCAAATTATTTTTCAAATGAGTTTTTAAGTGTTTTTGATGGAATAGTTAAGGAACTTATGGAAATGTTTAAGGTTCCAGGAATAAGCGTTGCTGTATCGAATGAAAGTGATATCATTCTACAAAAAAGTTATGGATATAGAGATAAAAAATCTAAATCACCTATGACAAATGATACTTTAATAGGAATTGGCTCCGCAACTAAAACTTTTACAGCATTAGCAATAATGTTATTAGTCCAAGAAGGAAAAATTAATCTAAACGATCCAGTATCGAAATATGTTGAATTTAAGATAGGAGATGAAGAAATAACTGTACATCATTTACTCTCGCACTCTTCTGGTTTGCCTGCACTTTTAGGAAGCTATATTGCTATTACAAAAGCGCTAGGAACTGAATTCACAGACATTCAAATAAATAATTGGGATGATTGGCAGGATCACATTAATAATGCTACTAAAGAACGATGCTACCCACCTGGCAAAAAATGGATCTACTTTAATGATGGGTATACTATTTTACAAAGGATAATCGAAAAGGTTTCTAAAATAAAGTATGAAGACTTTATTCAGCAAGAGATTCTGTATCCTTTAGAAATGAAAAGAAGTACTTTTAAAAGAGAGATATTCGAAGCAGATATTGATAAAATGACGGCTTATTTAGAAGGAGTAGAAAAATCCCATCCATTCAGTGAATTGATCCACGGTTCTGGTGGATTATTAAGTAGTAGTCTTGAAGTCTTGCATTTTTTAGAATTGCTCAATAATAATGGGAAGTACAAAGATAAGGATATACTTAGTAGTGAACTGATAGCGAAAATGACCACGATTCATATAAATACACCAATTATTCAAATGATGACAGATGAACCAATAATTGAGGGATATGGATATGGTGTATTTCTAATTGAAAATTTTTGCAACACAAAATTGGTATTTCATTCTGGCAATACAAGCGTTTCTAGTTCAAATATGCTTTTTATCCCCGAAAAAAAGGTAGGAATTTCTACACTTACAAATTCGGGAACGGGTGAGCCTGTTGCATATTTGATCCCTTTTATCTTGTCAGCAGTAATTCTTGGCAGAAACCCTGAGAAAGTTTTTTTTCCCAAGACTATTGATATGAAATATGCATCCCTTGTGGGAAATTATGAAACATATAGAGGCATGCTAAAAGGACAAATAGTTAGAAAGGAGGGAATGCTCTACTTTGAACCAGATGAAAAATCTCAGTATGTTCTCCCAAAAAGCACACCTCTCATCCCATATGATGAGAAGTTAAGAGAATTGAGATTTTATACCTTTGATAGGTCTATGGAGAAAACAAATATAGAATTTTTTGTAAATAAGGATAAAAGTAAAATATCGGTACTTATAGGCAGATATTTGTTTCATAAAAAGTGAAATAATGTAATTTTCAACTCAAAAAGTTGAAAGAGAGAAATAAAATGAATGAATTAAAAAAATTGATTAAAGATGGTTATTTGAACAAAATAAATCTTGTAGACTTTCTTAAGGTTATCGTAAAGATAGCCAATACTTATATAGATGTTCAAGAAGAAGTAAAAGATTGGGATTGCATAATTCAAGTTCATTTATTAGACCATGAACCAATTTGGATTAAAATTGCCAATGCAAAATTTTCATTTGGGTTCGGTAGTACATCTGAAACTAAATTAACATTAACTATGGCAAAAGAAAAATTCATTAAAATTTTTTTAAGATTGATTGATATGAAACAAGATTATCTTAAAGGAGAATTAAATGTTAAAGGAAATTTAGAAGATCTTGCTCGATTTGGACAAGCAACAGAAATTATATTTGAAGAACTTGAAGAAATCCTAAAATGATTATTTAAATGGGGAAATAAAAATGACAAATGAAGATTTATTAAATAGGACAATAATAACTGCTGCTTTAGTTGGTGCAACGACTCTAAAAGAACAAAATCCAAATGTTCCATACACTCCAGCAGAATACGCTGAAGAATCATTAAAATGTTATGAAGCAGGAGCTTCAATTGTCCATATTCATGCACGAACAGATGATGGATTAGTTACCCAAGATCCTAAAAGATATGAAGCAATAATAAAGGCAATAAAAACCTCATGTCCTGAAATAATAATTAATATTACTGGAGGAACTGGAACAACTGATAAAGAAAGATTAGCACCAATTAAACTCATACAACCAGAACTTTGCTCTATTGATACGCAGACTATGAATTGGGTAAATATAAATCCAATTACAAAAAAAATCATGTATGAAGGTGAATATTTTAACACCTTTCATACAATGATACGAATGGCGCGAGTTACTAAAAGGCTTGGTATTCGACCTGAAATCGAGGTATTTAGTGAACTAGGGTTATATAATATATTATATATTCAAAAACAGTATCAAGTTTTTTCTGAACCGATGCACTTTCAATATGTGTTTGGAGTTGTGGGAGGTGCACCTTTCAATATTCAAAATCTTGCCCATTACAGAGCAATATCACCTTCTAACGCTACTTGGTGTGTTTGTGGAATCGCGAAAGATCAATTTAAGGCTAATACTTGTGGAGTGATCGAAGGAGGTCATATTCGAGTTGGTTTAGAAGATAACATTAGAATGCCAAATGGTGATTTAGCAAAAGGAAGTTTTGAACAAGTTCAATGGGCAACTAAATTGGTAGAAATGGTTGGTCGCAAAGTCGCAACTACGGATGAGACAAAAAAAATATTAATTCTAAACACGAAAATATAACGATCATTAGAAGAGAAGTAGTAAGGTTATAATGATAATTAGAGAAGAAGAGAAAGAGATCATCGATAAATTAATGGGAACTGAGGACTATAAAGAAATAGAAGTTCGTGTAGATGATACAGATTTAATGCAGGTTGTGCATTCAAATAAATATCTCAACTATTTTGACGATGCGTTTATTAGCTTTACTCAAAAACTCAAAAAAAATTGTGGAGAATTGCATAAACAAGGTATTGTATTTCCCGTGAGAAAAGTCGAGATTGAATATATAAAGTCGGCAACATTTGGGGACACTATTTTACTTTATACGCGTCTTTTGAAAGTTGGGACTACTTCAATTACATTTGCAATTAACTGTTATAAAAATACAAAGTCTGAGGATACACTTTTAGTAAAAGGTATTATAGTTAGGTTAATATTGAATATGAATACCAATAAATTAGTCAAAATTACTGATTTTTTTAAGGACGCTGTATTTTGTGACAATTTTAGTTGAAAAACTGATTAATATGAATAGAATTTTTGATCAAAAATAAAATAAGGTAAGAAGAAAGTTGGGAAAAGAATTAAAAGAATGTGTTGTAATTGATGCTATTCGCACTCCAATTGGAAAATCAGGACGTGCACAAATGGCAAAACTTGGTGGAGTCTTTCGAGAATGCTCAGCTCAAGACCTTTTAGTTTCAGTTTTAAAGGCAGTAGTAGATCGGACAAAAAATAAATGTCCTGATTTTGATCCTAAGGAAATTGAAGACTGCCAAGTAGGATGCTTGAGTCAATTGGGAGAACAAGGAGCAAATATTGCCCGATTGGGAATACTATTAGCAGATCTGCCTCATGAGATAGCGGGTGCGACAGTTAATAGATATTGTAACTCTGGACTTCAAGCCATTAATACTGCGGTTAATGCAATAAAAGTTGGTGATGGTGACATCTTTATAGCAGCTGGAGTCGAATCAATGACACATTATGCAATGGGCATTGATACAGAAATCATAAAAAAGGTTCCGAAGTATCCCATAATCTTATCTCCAATATGGAAAAATAAATGGAAATTAGTTGTACCTCAAGGTGTTTCAGCAGAATTAGTTAATGATAAATATGGTTTCACCCGACTAGAATTAGATGAATTTAGCGTTTGGAGTCATCAGAAAGCTACTATGGCAATGCGTAGGGAAGAAGAATATTATAAAAGAGTTGTCCCAGTTACCTATTTGAGGAAATTTTCAGATGAGAATATGGAACCAATTAAAGATGAGGAAACTGGTAAACAAAAAGAAGAACAAGTTACGATTAAGATGGATCAAGCCGTGCGTTCTGTGTATTTAGATGATCAAGAGAAAGGATGGGAACTGATAAGTAAATTAAAACCAGTGTTTAAACCTTTAGAAAAAGGTGGAAAAGTAACAGCTGGTAATTCATCGCAAATAGTAGATGGTGCAGCAGCAACTTTGTTAATGTCCCGAGAAAAAGCAGATGAACTTGGGTTAAAACCAATGGCTCGAATACTTTCGACCGCCGTAGCGGGGGACGATCCTGTGATCATGTTGTTAGCACCAATTCCTGCCATGAAAAAGGCTTTGTTACGCGCGGATCTCACTGTAGATGATATGGATGTTATAGAACCTAATGAAGCTTTTGCGAGCCCCTGTTTAGCGTTTGCTAGAGAATTCGGTTATGAATTCGATGATCCAAGAATTAATCCTACAGGAGGTGCCATTGCTATAGGTCATCCGATTGGAGCTAGCGGAGTTATCTATTTTGGTGAGATGGTACATTATTTGAAGAATAATAATAAAAAATATGGTGTGCAATTAATGTGTGGCGGTTTTGGTGTCGGTATTGCCACAGTTGTTGAAACTCTTTAACTTTTCCATTATAATATAAAAAAGTACTTGTTGAGAGAATTGATTGATATTAATAATATTGTAATAATTGGTCTGGGAGATATGGGAAAAGGAATAGCCCAAGTATGTTTAATGGCAGGTTATAATGTTTCCGCAGTGGATACAAACTATGAAATACTCAATAAAGGAGTAGATTACATAAAAAGCGGATTTGAAAAACTGAAAAAAAAAGGAAAATTACAAGAGGGATTAAGTGTAGGGGACTATTTATCTAAGTTAAAGACAACAAGTGATCTTATTGAGGCAGTAAAGGATGCAGATTTAGTAATTGAGGCTGTTTCAGAAAATTTGGATCTAAAACAAAAAATTTGTAAAACGGTTATTGATAATTCTCTTGATCACTGCATATTAGCTTCAAATACTTCTTCTCTGAGCATTACAGAGATCGCCAAGAATTGCGGTAAACCTAATAATGTAATTGGAATACATTTTTCTAATCCCGCTCCATTAATGCGGCTTATTGAAGTAATTAAAGGAGATACAAGCTCTCAAAAATCAATGGATACAGGAGTTGAAATTTCGAAATCTCTTCCTTGCTTGAGAGGTGAAAGGTACGTAGTTCGAGTGCTAAAGGATCGGCCAGGTTTCATTCTAAATCGTGTTCTTTCACCAAGTAGTATTTATACTAACTATATTATTGATTTAGCTTATGAAAAGGGCATTCCATGGGAGCAAGTAGATGCTGATCTTACTAGACCAAACACTCCAATGTCTGCATTAATATTATCAGATTTTGTAGGATTGGACATAACTTATAATGTTCAACTATATTATGCTGAAAAGTTATCTCCTGACTATAAGCCAGGGAAAGTTTTGACAAAACAAGTAGAACAAGGAAAATTAGGAAAAAAAACAGGACAAGGTTATTATGATTGGTCCAAAGGGAGACCCAATCCAGACCTGTCAAAAAAGGCAGGGCTAGTTAATCGTGAAGTTTTTACTGCCATTACTACTAATGAGGGATGTAGAATTTTAGAAGAAGGACTAGTATCAGGCTGGAAAATAATTGATGAAGTGATTTTAGCAGGTATGAATTTTCAGGGCCCAATGAAGTATGCTACTAAAAACCATAATCAATTAAAAAAACTCTTAGAAGAAACTGCGAAAAAGTTAGGTAAATCTTATTTAAAGCCCTGTAATTTACTTATCTCGGGTAAATTTATAGATATGAAATAGATATATAATTATGAAGTTTAAAGAAAAAAAAGTGGTGAATACAAAAAAATGCCAATTGTTTCAATAGAAGTAAATGGAGTTTTAAAAACACCTGATGTAGACCCATCGTGTTGGATTTCAGAATCAGCATGGATTATTGGAGATGTTAAGATGGGTTCTGAAAATACGGTATATCAAGGAGTAATAATTCGAGGGGATTTTGCTAAAATTAAGATTGGAAATAAGAATGTTTTCCAAGATTGTTGTGTAATTAATACTGCTGAAGGGTGTAGAACTCGAATCGGCGATAATAACTTAATTGGATTCGGTGCAATAATTCATGGGGCTACGGTTAAAGATAATGCTGTTATTGGTATCCAGTCAGTATTGATGCCCTCCGTAACAGTTGAAAATGATTCCATGATTGGAGCCAAATCTTTTGTTAGTATGGGAAAAAAAATTCCTGCTAATCAAAAATGGATAGGGAGAGAATTGAAAGGAGAAAATACACAAGCTAAAGTATGGGAAGCAGGACGTCAATCTTGGCGTAAGATGGGTTTACATATGAAGAACCAACAGCAAAAATCATAAGTTGCATTGTTCTTTTTTGGTGCTCTTTTGTTACTTCATTTAATTATAATAGACTGTTTATCCTCTACGAATTTTATATTCGTAAAGAACCAGATTTAAATAAGGAAAAAAAATTTTGATATAGTTCTTGAGTAGGATTTAAGCCATTTTTAAGTCCTTTAGCTTTTTTTAATATAATATTCGTTGTAGAATTCAGCGTTTTCTCGAAGTTCCTTCTCAGTACAAAGATTTCCGTGCCCAGGAATATATATATCGATGTCTTTTTCAGAGTATTCTATTAGTGTATCGCGAAGGTGTTCAGGGTTTGCGGGAGTTGGTACCCCTTCAGTAGCGGTAACCCAATTTGGGTCAGGTTTCTCGAATAATAAGTCTCCCATAAAACAGATTTTTTCCTTTTCAAAGAAGGCTACCATATCTCCTCTTGTGTGAGCAGCTCCTATATATATTATTTGAACATGGTTTTTAGTGCCTTTAATTGAAAAAGAATCGTTAACAATAACATTAGGTAGTCTCAATTTGTAATTTGGGTCTTTTATATCATTCCAGGTATTGATATCATTCTTCAATTCTAGTATTTTATCTGGATTTTTTTCGTTTAGTAATTCCTCTTCTGTCCTTTTAAGTTCAGCAGGGGCTCGTTCCCTAAAACCTTTAAATCGGGTTTCCAAGGATTCTTGAGCTTCCATAAATGTTTCTTGGCTGCTAATAATAGGTGTATTCATAGGAAATATACGATTTCCTAATAAATGGTCTATATGATGGTGACTATTTAACAGAAAGGAGGGTTCCTTTTCTGTGAATTGTTTTGACGCTTTGAGGAGATCAAGGGTGGAGTAAGGGTCCATAAGCGTATCGAAAATAACTAAATAATTGCCAAGATCAAAAAATCCTGCGTTAGAAGAAGGTAATTTATCTGCTGAGATTGCCGCAAATATCCCTGAACTTAATTCGTATAAGTCAAAATAAATTGATTCAAACTCTAGTTTCTTAACTGCCATTTATTAACCACATCACTCCGAAATACGTTCTAGTTTAAAGCAGACGGGACGAATTCCATCAGGACAAGCTGTATATATCATATCTTCTCCAGTCCAAGTGGGAAAGCCACCACCACATTGTAAAATTGATATATTTTTGTACAACCCATACCAAGCGTGGTGACAGAATCCTTCCGGCATATCCCCTGATTCACCAACAGTGAATTCAAGACCTTCTTTCATTCCACACTTTTCAATTGGAGTTCCATCAGCTCGTATAAATCCTTTTCCTAAAACATCTTCAGGACTAAACTGTTTTACGACGGTAATTTTTACTTTTGACATTATTTTAAATCACCTTATGTATAAATAGCATTAGGGGTATTTATAGTGTTAATCTTCGAAGTTCAATGATACTTCGAACTGGTAGTTAAATGTTTTTTTATAGATTCATAGGTTATAAATACAAGATTTAAGTAAAAGCTAGGATACTATAAGTTGTAACTTAATCTAATTACAACAAAAATAAATCTATATGCAAAATATAAAGTGAATTTAAATGACAAAAGAAGATGAAATGTTAGAGGAATTAAAAAAAATTCGAGAACTGCTAACTCCAGTGCCACCAGTACCACCAGAAAAACCAAAAAATCTAGCGAAGGAATTTTTGGCTTTCATAAAAAAGTTCAAAATTTTGGGACTTGCATCTGCTTTTATCCTCGGCCTTGCCGTAAACGCACTAATCCTTTCCTTAGCTCAAGATATTATAACTCCAATAATTGGAATCTTTATACCTGGATTTGATAATATAGCTGATATCAAACTTGGTGTATTTGGGATCGGAAATTTCATAGCGGCAATAATCAATTTTATAATAATAGCAATAATAATATTCCTTATCGTAAAAGGAGCTACAAGGATAGGGCTTGATTAAACTTTTAAAGAAATTATTTTTTTTATTTTTTTCTTGTAGAATTTTTCAAAATGATACAACTGAATTGTATTATTTTATTATATTACAAAGATAATTATATGTTAAAATATCCTTTTTATAAAAATTAAGAGAAGATGAATAGAAAAAACCGAATGGTAGAAAATAGTCTTTCAATCTATTATCTTGCAAAATATTCGAGTCAAGAATTACTTCTGGAAGAATTAGTCTTTATGAAGGGAGGAAATAAATTATTTTTTTTGGAAAGATATGAAACTAATCCATTTAGATTTAAAGTAAAAGTAGTTTTAACGAAATTATTTTTAGCTATCATTTTCGGTGTGATACCTGTTCTACCTTTTTCTACTTATTTAGAAATAGTTAAACTTCTTTTAAATGCATCAGTATCAATCGAAAACATTTTTTTTATGGGAGGGATGCTATTTTCAATCTATTTTGTTCTCCAAAATTTAAACTTCTTCATTATGGGGTTACTAGATGCCACTATGGTTATCTCCGGGCAGATATTTGAGTGGTATGAATCTTTACCAATTCCAAGGGAAAAGTTAATGAAAATCGTGTATTTAACCCTATTTCGAAGTTATGATTTACAAATTGTTGTTTCTTTTCTTGCTTTTCCGATTATTATGCTAATTGGAAGTGGAAATTTGATATTTTTCTTTGTATGCCTTGGAGTTTCTTTCGTTAATCTGATAATTTCATTTAGTATTTTAATATTGTTGGCAGAGCGTGTTAATCGAACTTTAGATGTTAATGATAGCAGCTCAAAAAAGAATTTAGTTCTTCGCTTATTTAATCTCTTATCATATGTTTTTATTCTTTTTGGGAGTTATGGTCTAATTCAATGGTATATAAACTCAATAGATCTTATTAATGTTTTTTTTATAACTTCTAGATATGGTCCTTTAATAAATCTTATATTATGTTTTATTCCTTTTCCTTTTAACTTAAGTTATGTAATTACATTATTTATGGCTCCTTTTCAAGCCTCTTTTCAGCTTTGGACAAGTGTCCTTATTGGTTTTTCTTTAATGTGCATTATATCATACTGGATTTTTAATAGTTCGTATAAGGCAATTAAGAGGGCTACGTTTTCAGAAGTTACTCTGACTAAAAAAAAGAAAAAACGCGGAACTCCTAAGAAGGATATTAAGGTTAAAATTAAATCTAGAACACCGTTTTACGCGTACCTTTATCGTGATCTTGCAGTAATATCGCGAAATCCTAAATCTATCATAGCAATTATTTTACCAATATTAATTTCTTTTGTATATGTTATAACGGTCAATTTAGAAACTGCCACGATTATTAGTTTTTTATCCATGGAATTCCTCCTTAATTGGATTGTGCTTTCAATTTTTAATCCGATTCTTTCAGGATTATTAATGTTTAGCTTAATACAATTAGAATCTTCTGGTGATGCAATTATGGGGGGTTTACCAATCGTTCCGAGAGATCAAGCAAAACCCAAATTAGCGTTAATGTTTGTTATTCTGACTTGCGCGATAATTTTACCATCTTTGATTTATATTGATTATCCAAACTTTACTGTCATTTTAATTAATTTTGTTTCAACCTTACCCTTTGCTTGGATTGTTTTAATGATTATTTTTTTATTAAAAATAAAGTTTTTTGGTAAAAAGAGAAAAAGAATGTACGTGTTAGAAGAATATAACCCAAAGTATAAGATTTTTAAATGGGTAATCATCATATCTGTCCCATACATTATCTTTTTTATATTCCTATTCTCTATGGTTTCATTTTTTTTTATTTCCCTAGATATTAATATTACGATGGTATTGTTTTGGATGGTTATATTTGTAGGACTTACTTATACGTATACCATCTTTAATAGATTACTCCCTACCTTTAAGAGATAAAAAAGTATAATCTTTAACAAATGAGAAGAACCTTAAAAAAAAAGAAAAAAAGGTTATATTGAAGTTGAAAATCTATAGTTATGAATCGATTTCAGGAGTCCTAAAGATTTGGATCAGTAAATAAATTGAAAAGGCTATAATAACAATATCTCCTATTACAAACAAAGTTAAAAGTATACTTGTGAACCCTGCTATTGTTAACAATATTAAAGCTCTAGTTTCTAGAAAAAGAGCGAATGAAGTCACTATTATAACAAATATTGACATTGTTTTGCTTCTTTTGAGAGCTAACCTAATTGAACCGATTATCAAATAAAAGATTACATTAAATGTTCCCACAATAAACATTCCAATTAAAAACGCAAATCCAGCAAGAATACCAGCGACTGCTCCAGCGATTGCCTCACCTAAATTGCTGGCGGTGATATCTATTGAAAAGTTAAGAATTATGGCCAAGGAATCGGGTTCTAGAAATAATAGAGCTAATATCGTCAAACTGCTTAAAAGTAGCAATACTCCTACAACAATTCTGAAAGTTTTAGACAAATCCATAATCATTTTTCACCTAAATTTTAATCTAATATTGGATTTCAAACGATTAGTGTGACAATCTTAGTAGAGATTATGAAAATAATTAAGATATCTAATTATAAATAAATTTCTACAAGAATGTAGAGAAGATTTTTTTTTTTTTTAGAAAAATTATAGAAAATGCTGATTATAACTCATTTTTATGCCGTAATTGATTAATATTATTTCGTACAAATATTGCTTCTAAATTTGGGAGTACTTCTTTATTGAGTTTACCAATTTTCTCCAAGAATATTTTCCTAAGATTATTAATCTCGTTACGAATTACTAAAGATGGGTCAACACAGTTGTACATTCCATTAGTTAGTATCACCCACTCGCGTTTTTTTAGGCTTTCTAGAACACTCAAAACCAATTTTTCTTCTACTTTCATAATTTCACTTAATAACGATTCACTTGCTTGTCCTAACGACATTAGGGTTGTATATGTTTTAATTTCGAATTCAGAAATATCTAACAATCTCATGGTGTTTAATGTCTTTTTATTAATTTGGGTGATCCGAGTTTTCTTTCTAAACGCAGTTTTCTCAATTTTAAATAGATCGACCTTATCGGAGATAATTATTTTGTTAGTTTCAACGGCACTATTGAAGGTTTTTACTCCAAGATCGGTACGCAATAAAACACTATTCCACTCATTGCTTAAAGCTCCCACGCTTCCAATAGATATATCAGCTAATTCAGCACTAAAGTCTTTGCAATATTGACAGCTATTCCAAGCGTATTGTTTCGTCAATTTTATTGGAACTTGTTTAACCGAATCATCCTTCAAATACACATAAAACTCTCCGTTTGAAATATCGAATTTCTTTACAATACTTAACGGTATTCCAAGTTCTCCTTGAACAAAGGTTTTTAATAGATCATAGGTATAGTTTGAGAAACAGTAAAGTCCTATAATTAATTTAAACTTTCCATATTCGTCTGAGAGGGGGGATGATAATTGTAATTTTCTTACAGCATGGATTTGGCAAGGGACACCAACAAATGCTAATTTTTCTAATTTGAACTCCCTAATAGCTTCACTATAAGTAATTAATGTTGGTGAAATCGTATATTTGGAACCAACAGATGATAATATTTCGTCAGAACTCCTCGCAATTACTGGTTTTGGGTACCAATTATCATCTTTATCTGTAAGTAAAACTCCGTCTATTAATCCTGAATCAAGAGCGTGAATTAATAATGAAGAAACAACACCTCCATTCTGAGCTCTCTTCAATATAGTTTCGTCGTTACTTTTTGCAGCAACTAACCTTTGATAGTGCCCTATTGAATAGCTTTTATTCGCATCACCATTAAATAATTCTTTTTCAAACATTTCTGTTGGAAAGTACGTTCTTGGACAATACCTAAAACAAGTGGAGCATTCCGGATCATACTCTAATAGCTTTGGTTTCTTTTCGTTCATCCCAATTCGCGGGCATAGTGAGATACAAGACCCACAAAAAACACAATTTTGCTTATTTATTACTAAGTCATTTAAATCTTGAAATCCGATATCAAGATCGTTAGTTTGTAGGTAATTTTTCACTTGATTTTTCATTTCCATTTTAATTTTCTCCGTTTCTATTTCTCGTGATTTTCAATCTACCCAAGCTTTAAGCGCAGCGAACCCACCAATGACCTTTTCAAAAAAAAATTTTTTCAAGCGAACAAAACCGCGAAAAAAATACAAAAAAAGATCAAGCGGAATTGTTTCGCTTATATAATTAATACTGCTAAGATAATAATACTTAAGGATATCAA
This sequence comes from Promethearchaeota archaeon, assembly GCA_016839745.1. Classification (GTDB taxonomy): domain Archaea; phylum Asgardarchaeota; class Lokiarchaeia; order Sigyniarchaeales; family SOKP01; genus SOKP01. The sequence goes on along the minus strand of JAEOTS010000077.1, from coordinate 6,772 downwards.
TACCCTTACCAGTATTCTTTTAGCAGTATTACTTGAGATCATTGTTATAAGATAATATCAAATTAGGCTATATAAACTTTTACTTGATTTTTTAAAATGTAAGTCAATTTGTGAACAGGTTTTTTTCCGATAGACTTATTGCATACATTTCCTATTTTTTAATTCGATAAATTATAAAAGCTTGGTTTCTCTTCTAAATCGTGAACTATGAGTCAAAAAAAGTTAAAAATGTTAGTATTCTCAGATTATATTTGTCCGTTTTGTTACATCGGATTTTATCGCGTAGAGCAGCTTAAAAAAAATTATAATCTTGATGTTGAGTGGCGACCTTTTGAAATCCATCCTGAAACACCAAAAGAAGGCACTGAATTGGTGAATTTACCCTTTCCCAAAGAATATTTAGAAATGATGAAAGCAAACATAAAAAAACTTGCTGATGATGTTGGCGTTTCATTTAAGCTCACGGATAAGCTACCAAACTCTCGGATGGCATTATATCTTTCGGAATTTGCGAGAAAAATGGGAAAATTTGACGAGTTTCACAAGTTAGTGTTCGATTCTTATTGGAAAGATGGAACGGATATTGGCGACCAAACTTTGTTATTGAGTTTAGCGGATTCACTCGGTTTTAAGAGGAAGGAAATTCTTGAATATATTGATAGCGAAGAACCATTTAATGAGTTAAAGAAATCACTCAAAGAATTAAGGAAGTACGGGATAAATGGTGTACCAACATTTATAATTGGTGATAGGATAGTAGTTGGAGCTCAACCTTACGAGGTCTTTGAGAAAGTTATAACCAAAGCTCTTGAAAAAGATCTAGTATTATAATATAATAAGATATTATTAAAATCTAAAAAAAATATTCCTATATAATATACAACTAATTTTTGGTCATCAAAATGGATAGAAAAAATTTATGGTTAATCATTGGCGCTTTTAACGGCGCTTTTGCTGTTCTGGCGGGAGCTTATGGTGCACATTTAATTGACGTGGGTCATCCTGATTCTGCTCTTCTTATAACCTTTCAAAAAGCTGTACGGTATCAGATGTATCACGCGTTTGCTTTAGTTATTGTGGCTCTCTTAGCACGCACCATAGAGTTAAAAATGGTAGATATTTCAGGTTGGCTATTTTTAATTGGTATAATCCTTTTCAGCGGGAGCTTGTATTTTATCGTTTTTACCGGAATTCAGGAGATAGAATTTCTAACTCCTATCGGCGGTTTTGCTTTCACCTTTGGTTGGTTAGGTTTGATGTACGTAGGATTTAAGAGTAAATAAAACGAGTTATATACCAATATAAAAAATTTTTTTATTTTTTATTTTTAGGGTGTCTCTTAATTAAATTACTTATAGTAGAATTATAACATAAAAGCAGATGATAGTTATATGGTAGTTCAAAAGGTATATCACTGTAATAATGAGATATTAGAATGGAAATGGTCTTCAGACAACAGATTAATGCCACAACCCTTTTGGACTTCAATATTTTTAATTGACGGGTTGCTAATTGACGCAGGTGCTCCAGGAGGGGTAGAGGATTTACGAGAATTTGTCAAATCTCTTGATTCCAAAAAAAGGATTGAAAAGTGTATAATAACACATAACCACGAAGATCACTGTGGCGGGGGTCGCATGCTTCAAGAAGAATTTAATATTCCTGTTTTCGCTAGTAAACTGGCTATTCCACTATTAATGGAAGAAAAAGAATATCCCGATTATCGACAAATGACCTGGGGCATAAATTACCAACCGTTTCAAGCTATAGTAATAAAAAATTTAATTAGTTCTAAATCTGGTAAATATATTTTTGATATAGTAGAAACACCTGGACATGCTCTTGAACAAATTAGTTTAGTTGAACGAAAACAACAGTGGGCATTTATCACCGACGCAGTAATGCCAAAATATCAAATGATATTTGGTAAAGATACAGACATTCCCGAAGATATCTCCCTTATATTTCAATCAATTAAAAAATTGTACGACTTCACAAATGGAATGGAGGATTTGCTTCTATTTACCTCCGGGAAGGGAGTTTTTAAAGGCAGATCGTTTTTAAAAGATAGAATGGAAGAGATTAATTCACTGCATCGGAAAGCTCATAGATTTCAATCTGAAGCTAAGGAAAATGGACTACTAGATAAGCAAATTTTAAGGTATATCTTAAAAAAAATGTATACACGAGAGAATTTTATCGGAAATCTTACGAAAGGAGGGCTATCTCACAAAAATCTAATAATATCCTTACTCGAATGGCCTATGGAATAAATAATTAAAATTCGGATTATAAATTTTTGAATATTTTCGCAAAATTAATAATAAAAATCTATGTAAACCATTTATAAGATTGGATTTTCTTATTAGTACTTGGGTTTTGTAATCGTTAAAAATGTCGAGTTTTAAGTTAAAAGTTTTACTTACTGGAGCTGCCGCTGTTGAAAAAACGAAACTTGTTCAGAGGTTTATCAAAAACCGATTTGCAGCGAACTATAAGTTAACAGTTGGAGTTGACATATTAACAAAAGATGTAGAGTTTAAGCCGGGCGAAGTAGCAACTTTGAGCATATGGGATATTGGTGGTCAACAGAGGTTCGAGTTCATCCGATCGACATTTTACAAGGGAGCTGCTGGCGCTTTGTTGGTCTTTGACTTAACAAGGGAGCAAAGCTACATTGAAATAAGGAAGTGGCTTACAGAAATCCGTCAATTTAGCAATGAGAACATCCCTTTTGTATTGATAGGTAATAAAGTAGATTTACTCGAAGATGTAGGAGAAGTTATTGATCGAGAAGAAGCACGAGCTTTTGCTGAAAAGGAAGGCGGAATTTACATAGAAACTTCAACTAAAACAGGGATCAATGTAGATGATGCCTTTACTGAACTCACTCATAGAATTATCGAATCAAGAAGTAGAAATTAATTGCTCTTTCATGTGAACAAATTACTCATTCCTGAAAAAAAATAGAAATTTCTAAGTCTATCGTTTTATAAGACCAGGTAATTCCTCAAATGAACGAAATCGTAATAAATTACTTAGTTAATACTCATATATTTTTAATATAGTTCGTTTAAGAACTACAAGTATGGCTCTTATTTCTGCGGAACGTAATTGTGCTGACTGTAAAAAAAGCATCTCGTTCGATGAGTTTTTGACGAATCACCCTCAGTATACCAAAGAACGAGCCCTCCTTATCTGGAATGACAAAATATTGACAATTTTATGCCCTAAATGCTTCTTTAATGCACCTGAAAAACCTTACAAAAAAAATAGATATAGTTACTTTAATTCTTATCTAAGACCTTGATGGACGAATAGGTGAAAAAATAGGTTCTTACTTTTTCAAGGTAATGAGGGATAATCAGAATAACCCTTCTCACCAGGAGTGTAAAAAGTATGTTTATCCCATCGCGCTATTTCTCCGTTAAGCTCAAATCTTTTTGGGAGATCTGGATTAGAAATAAAAAGTTTCCCAAACGCCACGAGATCGGTTAGATTCTCTTGCAGAACTCTGTTTCCTTTTTCTTGAGTAAATTCGCTGTTTATCATTAGACAGCCTTTATATAACGGTCTAAAATGTTTCGCGATATTAGGTTCGGCAAAGGGCACATTAGTTACATTTGTGAATGGTTCGGAAAGATGTAAATAAGCTAAGTTGTAATTGTTCAGTTTTTCTACTATATATTCGAATGTCGGAATAGTCTCTTCGTCAACTGTAATTCCAAATATATCGTGAAACGAGGGGTTTAGCCTCGCTCCAATACGATTCTCTGGCATTACTTCCTTCATCGCATCGATGACCTCGAATAGAAATCTGGCTCGATTTTCGATTGAACCTCCATACTCATCCGTTCTATTGTTAGAACATCTCGAGAAAAATTGATGGAATAAATACCCATTTGAGGAATGAATCTCAACGCCGTCAAATCCCGCTTTCATAGCATTACTAGCAGCATTCTTGAAATCCTGAATTGTCTGTTTGATATCATCGTTAGTCATCGCCTTAGGAGTCACGGTATCTTTAAATCCTTCGAAAGTGAACGATTTCGATTTAGGATTTATTGCAGATGGAGCCAGTGGCAGTTCGCCATTGTGTAAATCTGGATGCGACATTCTTCCCACATGCCACAATTGGATAAATATTTTTCCTTCCCGTTTATGGACCGCGTCGGTTACTAACTTCCATCCTTCGACTTGGGGCTCTGAATAGATACCGGGAGTGTTAATATATCCAACAGCATCTTTCGAGACTTGGGACCCACAAGTGATAATCAACCCTGCTGAAGATCTCTGTCCATAATATTTAGCTTGAAGCTCAGTGGGACGACTTTCTGGATTATTAGCCCTATTTCGAGTCATAGGAGCCATAACTATCCTATTTTTTAGAGTTAAATCCCCTATCGTTATTTCCTTTAGAAGTGGTTGTACTTTAAACAAATTTTATCCCCATGAATTGAAAGAATTTAATTAATATTTTAATTTGTAGATATTATTTAACGCTATTCTGTATAATATATAATGGTCATAAATTAAAGTTAAGTAGAACAAAACATATTATGAAGTGATTAGAATGAGTGTTATTATATTTAATGGAAGTTTAAGTAATCAATCTAGTCTTTATCCCATCCAAGTTATACTAGAACACAAATTTGAAGCAATCGGTATGAATATCGAATCCTATATTTTACATCAAATTGAAATAAAGAGTTGTATTGGTTGTTTTAGATGTTGGGATACTACTCCAGGCATATGTTCCGGAGTTAAGGGTGATAAAGGCGAAGAAATTAAAAAAAAAGTAATTAATAGTGATTTACTGGTTTTTCTTACTCCCATTACTTTTGGAGGATATTCATCGGAAATAAAGAAAATTTTTGAACGGTTACTTGGTATTCTACAGCCAGGAATGCAGATCATAAATGGAGAATCACACCACTTAAAAAGATATGATCGATATCCTTCATTCTTAGCAATAGGAGTTATCGAACAACAAGATCAAGAAAGTGAAGAGCTATTTAAGACACTTGTTCATAGAAATAGTCTTAATTTTTTCCCACCAAAATATTGGGCTTTAGTGTTTCAAGATGGTGATGACGAAGCTAAAATCCAGCAAGAGCTTACTAAAGTTATAGATGAGATGGAGGTGCTAAAATATTGAAAGCTCTATTATTAGTAGGTAGTCCTAGAGGAAAAAGGAGCACATCAAATAGTATTGGTATGTACTTACTAGAGCTATTAAAAGAAAAGCGGCTTGAAACCAAAAGCATTATTATAAAAAACGAGCTTAGTGAAGATGAAAAAATAGCTCGATTACTAGAGGACATAAATAATTCTGATATTATTATTCTCACGGCACCCTTGTACGATGATTCTCAACCCTATATTGTAGTTAAATTAATGGAACTTATTGCTGAAAAAAAAATGAATTTAAATGCCAAACGGTTTATTCCAATAATCAATTGCGGTTTTTTTGAATCAGAGCATATAATAGCAGTTGCTATACCCATCTACCATAAATTTGCCAAGACTGTAGGGTTTAAATGGGCTGGAAGCGTCGCCATAGGGGGTGGTGAGATATTTCAAGGAAGACACGGAAAAAATTTAGATGATATTGGTAAAATGGCGAATAAAATGAAAAATCTCTTAGATTTAATCGCTGTAAAATTATCCTCTAATCTTGAAGTGGGAGATTTGGTTCCTGATGTTTTCCCCAAGGTATTTAATGTGAAATTCTTGCAAAAATTATTAATTAGAATGAATAACCGGAATTGGAAAAAGATAGCAGAAAGTAATGGAGAAATTGTTGATGCAACGCCCTACCTAGATTAGACTATTTATTAATTATCTTAGATTCAACAAGAACGTAATTAGAGGAGGGAATTTTCTATAATTTCTTGAAGATTCTTCGCTCTTTTTTCAATTGCTTCAGGACTCTCTTTCTGATGATTTTTAATAAACATTTTCAATAATCTATTCTTTACACTAATTAGTCTAATTATTGCTTTAATATCTTCTGCAATATACACATTAAAAGGAGGATTTTTACTTCTACCAACATTTGGGATGACGATCATTTGGACTGTTATTAAATTTCTTATTATTTTATAAAAATTATCATCGGGATATTTCCTAATATACCACTCCTTAAGATGTTCTATGGTTATTGGTCCACGCGATAAATATTTCAAAATCATCAAGATATTTTCCTTTTCTATGAACGCAGTAATATCTTCTTTCTCATCCTTTTCTTGAACTGCTTCTAAAATTGCATTATAAAACTCTTCTACCCATGATTTGATAATTAACGAATTTTCATCTATAATATTTCGACTTTTTTTATCTTGATAATATGTTGAATATGTTTCATAGAAACCTGTAAAAATATTTTTTTTTGACTTTAACCAATCGGAAAGTTCAATACAAATAGTTAATATTGCCTTTTCCATCTCAATTGAAATATGGTCGTCAAAAATTACTGAAAGCATCAGAGTTTCTTTATACCCTCGAGCCCAATCTGAGTCGATTTCAAAATAGTAGTTTAAAGAATGGTATTTGTCAAAAGAGAAAGTGACAAATTCTTCAGTTAGAACTTGATCCATTATGTTTGCGATTCTTTCTTTCACGTATTTTTCTAAGTCATTATATGGATACGAATAAAATACTAAAGGACCAATTTTTTTATTAAAATATGATAAAGTTGTGAAGAATTCCATTAACCGAATCGCCATTATATTTATTGAATAATTACTTAAATTCTTTATTACAAATTAAT
>JAEOTS010000076.1 GCA_016839745.1 Promethearchaeota archaeon | reverse complement strand
TTATCTCAAAATCAGGCGAAAATTATAGCCAACGACTTTAGCAAACCGCGAATAAGTGTAACGAGACAGCTTTTAAGAAATTTAAATGTATTAAACACTTATCTAATGAATTCAGATGGCATTAAATTTCCCATAAGATTTACCAACTTTTTCGATAAGATTTTATTAGACGCTCCTTGTACTGGAAGTGGAACATTTTCGACAAATCCCGAACTTAAATGGCGACAAAATGAGGGATTTCTACATCAAAATATTTTACTCCAAGAGAAATTACTTAAAAGTGCAACTAATCTATTAAAACCTTCTGGAATTCTTGTTTATTCTACATGTAGTCTTTATCCAGAGGAAGGAGAGCACCAAATTCTGAAAATTTTAAACCATTTTAAACCAATGGAGCTTCCAAAATGGTTTTCTCCTAGCTATAGTATAGAAGACCAGCATATTCCCGGAACAGGAAGATTGTTTCCAGCAACCCATCAGACAAAAGGATTTTTTATCGCAAAATTCAAAAAAAAATAAATTCTATAATACTAGAAGAATTTTTTCGAAGGTGGAGTTAAAATTACTAGATCAAAATATTGGACTGTTGGACAAATTGATGCCACTGGGGTAACGGGCCCACATGTTAAGGAATTAGAAGATATTAGCAAAGCTAAATTTCAACTTTTCGTTGATATAAATATGGATACGCTAAAGAAGATAATTTCAGAGGATATTGGAGGCAAAATAGAAAATATTGGTCTCAACGAAGATTGGACGATTACATTAGAAATGTTTCCTGAAGTAAATATTCATTTAACTTATTCTTATTTTGGAGATGAATTTGGAGATGGCATTACAGCTGAATTTAAGTGTTATTTTTCCGGAGAAAGAGCGATAATCGTACCTGGTGAAGATAGCATAACCTTCGTTGATATCATCTTTGATTTTATAGAAAGAATGATTAATCATAAAGAACCTTTTGAGAAATCTTACGATACAAAAACAGATTTAATGAAAAAGGTATTAATCCAACGATTAGAGCCATTTTCCTTATTAAAAGATAAAGATCAGAAAAAGCTCGCTTCCTTTTTGGGTGCTAAAGTCTGGAATACAGAAAATGGATGGAGATTCAAAAAAGAAGTTTTTCCAGGAATCTTTATTGAATTAACCTACGATAATCAGGAGAAACTAAATATAGCTTATACAGGTGGAGTACTCTCTAAAAAAGTAGGTAGTTATCACATGGAATTTCTGGGTATTTTCCTAATCAATCATATTCTCCGATATATCATATTAAATAATCTAGATAAGGAATTGCCTGATATTTGTTATATTATGTTTTCGAGGTATTATACAAAAATGAAAAACTGGAAACATAACCTTATGTAATTAATTTATTAAAAATATAAAAAATTAGAAAAAAAACTAGTTAGCTGTCCATAATATAGTTCTACCTTCTTTCCTTGCGCGTTTTACCTTTCGAGAATTTTCTAAGTCAGCCATGACCTTATATATCTGCGAGTTACTTAATTTGAAATATTTCTTTATCTCAGGAGTAGGCATTTCTATACCGCTCAATAGATTCACAATTAAACGTTTCATTTCTTCAATTGTGTTCTCGTTGGATACAGTTGGGACATCATTTTCTTCTTCGTCCACATCCATTTCGTGAATAATTCTAGTTGCAATCTTGTTAAGCTGCTTAATATTTCTATCAATTCCTTGTGGTTTCATAAATAAACAACAGAGTTCTAGGTCGTTTGGGAATGCTACGATGTAAAATTTATCGTACAAAATCGCTCTTGGTTTTTTCCCAGCATTACCTCCTCGAAAAGCCAAATAAAAATTCATAGCAAAATCATCTAATTTCATAAGATTTGTAGGGTTTCCATATTCTTTTTTCCATTTAAGGAAAGGGCCGTCGATCATATCGAAACCTATTAAAGCCGCGCCGAAAAGTTCATCTTCATTAAAGTTCATCTTTTTTTGATCTCCTTCTAATTACAATTTTGTTTAATTCTTTTCTGATAATCTCCATTAATTTATTTCTTTCAGTAGGGTTTATTGCTGTAAGTCCGTATGTTTTAATATGAAGAATTTCTTCCACTCTTTCGGGAGTCATTCGACCATCGTTTTTGTGTAAATCTTGTTTGTTTGCTATGGCAACTATTGGACAGTCTGTATCAACAAAATGTGTAGCGTAATTGATCAGCTCTCTAGAATTTAAAACATTGCTTGGAGTAGAATCAGTTACAACAAAAATGACATCTGATCCTAGTAGATAATCTCTTGAATAAGTTTTGAAATAACTATGCTGTCCTCCAAAATCCCATATACGGATATGATATTCATCTAATTTAATCGTTTTTAAGTCAAAACCATGGGTAGGAAAATAAAATCTGTCAATCATATCCTTTGAAAGAAGTCTTAGCATAGTTGTTTTTCCGACTGCGGGTGAACCTATGAATGTAACCTTCATCAATTTTGAAATTTCTGAACTCAACATTTCATATTTCATAACGAAAAGAATATTTTTAAAGAAAAAAGGTCAAATCACTTACATATATCTCTGTAATATATAGATCATATGTTAAAAAAGTGAGAGCTCTTACCCTACAAAATCGCACTAAATGGAATGTTATAAAAGAATAAAAGTAGAATTACTGAAAATAATGCAGGAATAATTAAACTGTACGTAAATAATCCTTGAGAAACTTTTATGCATTTAAATAATGTATTCATAATAACTTCGAAATATTTTGGATCCCCCCAAATTTTAACTCTTTCGACAACAGAATCATGGTAATAAAATTCAACTTCTTCTAAATTATTCTCTGCTTCAATAATTAGAGTATCAAGCTTTTTTAAAATAGTTTCTAAAGTTATCTTATCACCTATTGGGCTATAGCCCCTATGTGAAAATAGCCTTGCAACAGTATGAGAATCCGAAGTTGTTATTTCTCCTCTTTCTATTCCTCTATTCTGCAGCATGTTTAGTACAAATGAACGGATATCTACATATGCATTATTAGCATCAAAGTGGATAAATACTGTTTTTTGATTTGATACAATGTCTTTAAAGAGATGAACTACTAAACCACCAGTTCCAATTCCATCCTTCTCCGAATATTCGAGCATTGCATCTTTTGCGACTCCGTACTGTACTACAATTTTGTTAGAGAGCTCACTTTTTTTATTAGAAACTAAAAATTTTTTAGAAACAGAGATGAGATCATTAGCTTCTATAGAATTATTTCTTATTAAGACTTCGTCCCCAATTATGGAATTATGCGAATCGATAATAATTATCTCACGATAACCTTTTTCTTTAGCTATTTTTCTAATTTCTTCTCCAACTTGAATCTGAATATCATCAGAAGGTAAAGGATGCCTAGTCAGAAACACAATTGCAATGTTGTTTATCTCTATACCTAATAGTTTAGCGGAATTGGACATATTTCTCGATGTTGTATTTACTTCTTTTTCCCATTTGATGTTTGAATTCTCTTGGATATAGTTTACATCGCTTTTCATTTTACTCAAAATTTTTTCAAGTTCTTTCTGGGATGTTAAATTCTGCGCGTGATCATTGGTTGTATGATATACGGTTGTACCCTTAATTTGTTTAAAGGTACTATAGATATGAGCTGGTAAATCAGAAGAACCGCAAGTTTTAAAAGGTCCAAAATGAACTTGCGGGATAACGAACAATCCTTTAAGTTTTTTGGTTTTTTGGCTCCTGATTGCTAAATATTGGATTTTAATATTAGAATAAACTCCAACTTTATCAAAGAAACTCTCCAATAGTTCATCATTGCCTTCCGTTAGCATGGAAAGCACGAATGCTCTAATAAACGGATATCCCCCCATCCCAGTTGCTTGCCTGTATACATTACTTACTCGAGATAAACTTCTCGCATAAGGAATAGCAAAAATAAGAGCACATATAGTAAAAAATAAGATTGCTCTACTGAAAAATAAAAAAGGGAGTTGTGATGCGAAAATACTATAGAAAGTAATTTCAATCGCGGGTTGAACAAATGCCAAGATAAAATTCCCATATTTTCCCACGGTCGTGAAGGAATAATATACGACATATGTAATGATGAAAGAAATAATTGTGCCAAGGATAAGAAATACTTCCTGAAAGGCTACATTTCTAAGGAAAATAGTAATAGTTTGGCCAATTAACAGTGAAAGTCCCATAAGTCCAGTAAAAAGAGAGTTCATTTGAAAAGCCCATCCTTTTGGTGGTGGAGATAGGAGAGGTGATTTTTTAGAGAAAAAAAAAATCGATATTATTACTCCTCCTCCAGAAGTGGAATAAATTGTAAGTAATACATTAAAAAGGTAAAAAAAATTCCAGATGTTTGTATATAATGAATTCAGAATAAAGGATAAAAAACTAATAATAGCTGGTAGGCTAAAGAATAATACATATGCTGATTTTTTTGTAGAAAAATAATCCACGTACGATATAATTCCTGGAATGTGGCGACTTGGTGGTTTTTGTGCGTACATAACCGGTATTTAAATAATAATTATTTCATATTAAACTTTTTTCTATTCCTACTTTTAAATTAATGAAATATCCTTATAATTAAATGCGTTTAAAAAATTATAAATAATTACAAAAATAATAGAAATTATGTCGGATGATTATCCTAAACTGAAAACATTTTCAAATAAACGGTTTAGCGATGTTATTTCTGAAGGATTCTCTTTATTTGGTAAAAACTGGTTGACCCTAATTGTACCCTTAGGTCTATTTTTTATAGTTTCGTTAATAATCAAAAATTTATTAGTTGTCGATCTTGAATGGCAGGTGCTAACAATGACCCCTGCTATTGAAGCTATTATTCTAAAAGATCCATCTTCCATGACCCCCGGAGATATTAATCTAATGTTTGAATACTTGGTTATAACATTTTCTAGCCTATTCTTAAACGATTTTATTACAACAATATTCAATGTAGTAGCAATGTGTTTAGTAAGTAATTATTTATATAACAAATTTATTGGTAACGAGACAAAACTAATCTTTGAATTAAAAAATGCTTTAAATGGGAGAATGCTACTAGTTTTTCTTTTATTAGGCGTTGGTATTTCTGTGGGGATGATTTTGCTCTTTATACCAAGCATCATCCTCTTTGGATTTTATATATTTTATATATTTACGTACCATTCAGATGATTCTGAACATCCTATAAAGGATGCTCGAGATATGGCAAGAGGCGCATTCTGGAAAATTATCGGCATATTTATCATTAATTTTTTAATAATTTTCGTTTGTGATTCTGTTTATCACTTAATTATAGATAATTTCCTAACTCCGGGATATAACTCCTCATGGTATAATCCTTCAACCAGAAATTATGGGGCAATTATTGTATACGATCTCATTTCTAATATTGTTCGATTTCTATTTACACCATTATTTATTTGCTTGCTAACTTCTCTATATGTGTATTTAAAGATGAGAAATGAACAATACTTAAAGTACAAAACTTCTTACCAAAAAACCCCTCAGAGTTATGAAACGCCCAGAAATAAAATTACAAGTGGTTCTGGGATGTATTGCCCATTCTGTGGGAAATTTATGAAAGTTAAGATCGATTTTTGTCCACACTGTGGGGAAAAATTAAATTTTGAGATATAAATAAAAGAATAGTGAAATACGATGAATATAAATGTAACTCAAAAGTTTGAATTAAATACAGACGATTTAAATGATCCAATTGTATTAATTGGTTGGCCTGGAATTGCTTTAGTTGCTCATTTAGCGATTACTTCTATTAAAGACTCGATAAACGCCGAAGAGTTTTTAGATATTGAGTATTTCGATTTTCCCCCAAAATCAAATGTTGAAAAAGGGAAAATGGAACTTCCTTCTGCTAAAGTTTATTTTAAATCTAGAAAACAAAAAAATAAACCAGACTTATTTATTTTAACTGCGAATTATCAGCCTCAAACCTCACAAGGAGTATTTGAGTTTTCGCAAAAGTTTTGTGAAGAGATGGATAAGTTAACAGAAAGCAAAATTAAAATGTATATCAGTGCTGGTGCCATGTTAACTGAAAAAATAAGAGACCAGACCATGGTTCATGTTTGTGGGACAAATCAAGAAATTGTTGATTCATTTTTAAAATATGAGAATACAATTCTAATGGAAGTTGGTGTTATTGCTGGAGCAAATGGAATATTACCCGCTTGGGCAGGTCAGAAGGGTTATGCACCCGGTGTATGTTTATTAGCAGAAACATTGCCCCTACCAATGATGGCATTAGACCCCCGAGCATCTAAAGCATTACTTGTAATTTTAAAGAAATATTTTAATATTGAAATGAACTTCGATGAATTAAATTCAAAAATTGATGAAATGGAGCACGTTCTTGATACATATAAAAAACAAGCAAATCAATTTATGAAAGGACCTCAAGACGATCGTGGTTCTGATTCTTATTTCCGTTAATTATTGCTTCAAAATTTTTTTTAATAACCCAAAAGTTAAAATTTATTTGGTTAAGGATATTTTTAATTTATTAAATTATATAACATTAAATTCAGTGAAAAAGGACTATTATGAAATTTTACAAATTGTTTACCCCATTTAAGATTAAACAAATGAGTATTTCAAATCGTATAGTTATGCCAGCAATAAATCTCAATATGGCTAGTGATGGATATATAACTCAACAGTTAATTGATTTTTATATTGAAAGAGCAAAGGGTGGTGCTGGCATGCTTATTGTAGGAGGATGTTATGTAGACCTTTATGCAAAAGGGATTCCAATGATGATAGGTATAGATAGTGATGAATTTTTGCCTAAATTAACTGAGCTTACGAAAGCTGTCCATGTTGCAAGGGAAGGTGTAAAAGTTTGTGCACAACTGTACCATGGTGGAGCATATTCTATGCCTTTAGTTATTGGTAGAGCACCAATTGCTCCTTCAGCAGTATATAGTAAATTTAGTAAAACTACTCCACGAGAAATGACTCTAGAAGACATTAAAAACGAACAACAAGCATTTGCAGACGCAGGGGTACGTGCTAAAAAAGCAGGTTTCGATGCAGTCGAAATTTGTGCTAATGCCGGCTACTTAATGACACAATTTATTTCTCCAAAAACTAACAAACGAACTGATAAATATGGGGGCGATCTTGAAGACCGTCTAAGATTCCCTATAGAAACCTTGGAGTTAATGAAATCTAAGCTAGAGGATATTCCACTTGGTTATAGAATATCAGGGGACGATTTTGTACCTAATAGTAATACTTATAAAGAAAAAGCTGTTATAGCTGAAAGACTCTCTAACTATCTAGATTATCTCAATGTGACTGGAGGATGGCATGAAACTAAAATTCCTCAGACAACAATGGATGTTCCAGAGGGATGTTATTCATATTTAGCAGAAAATATTAAGAATCATGTTTCTATACCAGTATTTTCTTCCAATAGAATAAATACAGCTGAATTAGCTGAGAAAATTCTGATGGCGGGAAAAGCTGATGCCGTATGCATGGGTCGAACTTTAATCGCAGATCCCTACCTCCCTGAAAAAGCAAAGAGAGGTGAATTAAGAGATATAATGAATTGTATTGGCTGCAATCAAGGATGTTTTGATGCTATCTTTAATATGCAATCAGTAACTTGTTTACGAAATGCTAGAGCCGGAAAAGAAGCTAAGACTGAGTTAAAACCACTTGAAACAAAGAAAAAAGTCATGATAATTGGAGCCGGTCCTGCAGGATTAGAAGCAGCCCGTGTTGCAGCTATGAGAGGTCATGAAGTGCATTTATATGAAAAGGATGATAAAATTGGTGGGTTGTTAAATATAATATGGATACCGCCAGGAAGGAATGAATTTAAGAGGATGATAGAAAGTTATGTGTACTGGATCCAAAAATTTAACATTCAAGTTCACCTGCAACAAGAAGTAACAAGTGATAAAGTTAAGGAAATAAATCCAGATATTGTATTTGTAGCTACCGGTTCCACTCCAATTAAACCTGATATTACTGGAATTGAAAGAGATAATGTATTTTGGGCAAACGATGTATTTAGAGGAGATGCTCCAGTAGGGAGAAACAATGTAATCATTGGTGGGGGTGCTACAGGTATAGAATTGGCAATTTACATGGCAAAATACGGTGCATTGGACATTGATTCGTTTAATTTTCTCACGCTCTATAAAGCACTAGAACCAGAAATAGCATTGAAAATGATGCAAGAAGGCAGAAACAAAGTGACTGTTCTAGAACAACTACCAAAATTAGGAACTGCATTAGGTAAGACCACTAAATGGGTGCTATTAGATAAAAGTGATTATCTTGGAGTGAAAAAACTTACTAGTGTAAAAGTAACTGAAATAGGAGAGGATTACGTGTCTTACATTGATGCTAACGATACTGAACAACAAATAAATGATGTTGATTATGTTTATTATGCCACAGGTGTTAAATCGAACGATTCTCTCTTTAAAGAGATAAAATCTTTGAAAATACCCGTCGAAAAACTCGGGGATGCTAAAAAACCGCAAACAGTTTTGGAAGCTATTAGTAGAGGATATAATCTCGGTAATCGAATTTAAGTTTTTTAATCAACTTTTAATTTTCATTTTGTATCTTTATTATAGGACATTTTATTTCAAGTAATGATGCAAGATATCGATTCGAGTAACCCTAAAGAAACAAATGATAAAATAGAACACTATATCTCTAGTAATTTAGAAGGATTAAATCAGCAATCACGTAATTACATTAAAGATATTGTGGTTTTGATCAATAAGGAAATTGGTATTAATAAAATTGTATCTCTTCTTCTATTTGGAAGCCAACAAGTAGAATCAGAAAATACAATTGTTTCTGATTGTGATCTGCTTTTTATTTTTAAAAATCGAGTCTCAAGTCGTCATATTAAAGAAATCGAGAGATATTTTCTGGCACTAGAAATTAAGCATAATTTTAAAGAACCAACTTCAAAACTAACACGCGATGTTCTTAGTGTTATTCAGCGTTCAACAGGAATGTTTGTAAGCCATTTTCTGACTAGGCAAAAATATTGGGAACAAGCTATATTTTATAAGATTTTTCGGGTAAATCGCGTTTTTTCAGCATTATTTGCTCCTCGAAACATTGTCTTAGGTAATGTTATTCAGAATAGCACTATTTTATATGGAGATGATCTAAGAAACAAACTTAGACCAAAAATTAAAATATCTATTCGAGAAATGTTTAGGAGTACTGTCATGAATCTTTTTATTTCCTTTTTTGCTTTATTGATCGGACCTAGAAAGGAATTAGATTCTATAAAATACCAATTAGAAGCCATTAAATGGTCATTAAAAGCCTCAAACTATTATTGCTATGAAAACTCAGAATTACTAGATAAAATTGTTAAAACTTTTATTTCATTTGAAAAACCTAAGAAAAAGATTAAAGCGGAACGGTTTTATTTAAGATTCCTCGAACTAAGACAAAATCCATTCAACGATTTAAAGTTTATGATACATACACCTATTAGAATTTTAAGGATTCATGTGAAAGCAATACTCTATAGAAAGTTGACAAAAAGAAAAATAAGCAGAAAACCAGCTGAACCTAAAAAACAGATACAAGAGCAAAGATTTTTCCCATTGACTTATTAACTACGAGTAACAGTATAAGTTTATACAATCTGAACTTTGTTGAAAATAAGTAAACTTAAAAATTATATTAATTGATGTATTAGAATTCTTTAGATAGTATATTTTTATATTATCAAAGGTACACTAGTTATTAGAAATTAAAATTCACTTATAATTTAGTTCTATTAAAATGGAAAGAGATAATATTGACATTAAGGAATTGTTTCTCGATATCTTAGCTATTGTTAAGTTTGAATTAAGATTTTATAAAGATAAAGAGAGCCCGATGTTTACAAGAATTGTTAAAACACGCGTTTTTCAGCAAAAACTCCAAAAACTAAAAGATTTCATCAATGCCTATTTTGAGATTATGTACAGTGATGATAGTCCCATAAGTCAAGCTGCGTTAAGGGTACAGCTAGATAATATTGCTCGAATAACTAATTATTACAACGATCTTTCAGGATTTTACAAAGACCAAACAAAGACGCTCATTACGAAAGATAAACTTCTTAGCTTGATAGATTACAGCCATATTGAGATACTCTTCTTAGTGTTTACTAATATATTGGATTATGAACATTATAAAAGTAGTTTAATATTTCCTCACGATAAAGATAAAGAAAAGCTTCTAAAGGAATTTCTAAATAGAATTGCTAGTTCTGATATAAAAGAAGTAGAGGATTTAATCGATCTTGAACAAGCTATCGATTCTTTTATAGAAAGCATCGAAGTAGACATATAATTAAAAGTTTTTTAATTTAAGGCTATTCATATAATTTTGAGTTATCTTCTTTTTTCTCTTGCGACATCTAGTCAAAAATATTTTTATACTCGAATTAGCATGTATCAGTAAACATAATAAGAAAGATTAAAAGGTATTCAAGAGCACAGATTTATGTGACGCTTGAACTCTCATAAGGGTATAGGAATAACTTAAAAATGGATTGTATAGCTAATATCTTAGATTTTTACAACAGAAAATCTAAGGATGAGGAGATCGACCTATCTCAATTTAACAAAGTTTGGTTAAGCAATCTCCTTATTAAAATTATGAATAACTTTAATTCGGGAAGAACAAACGATTTAGAACTCAAAAACTGTTTAATTTTACTTGTGAATTTATTCTCTAATAATGATAGTCCTGATAACTATAATCAAAGAGGAAAAAGCACCCAGGAGTTAGTAAATAACGAAAGAACTGCTTTTAAAGAGATTTTAAAATCGGAATTTTTAAACAACTAGCAAAGTATGCGATAATAATTTTAAAACACTTTCAATTCTAATTCCTTTAACTTATCGTAGTCGTTAAAAATTGCATCTATTTCATTTAAGACCTCCAGGATTGTGTCTTTAGTCTTTTTATCTTGACCTAAAGTTTCTACAATTACTTTATAGAGGTTAACATTATATTCTAAGGTTAATTCAGATATCTTTTTTAAGTCTTTTTCAGTAATCCCTTTTTCTTCTAATTTCTCGAAGATACCTTCAAATTCTTCTTTTAACTTATTTGTTGCTATTAAAGCTTTAGAACATTTTTCTGAAAGATCTTGCTCTATGTCGTACACAAATTTATCTTCCTCAGATAGCTCCGAATTATCTAAAATGATGTCTAAACGCTCATTCAGTAGATTCTTTACTCTTTGGTAGATATTAATTGCTTCTAAGATTTTCCCCCTGCTTTTAATTAAATCATTTTTTCTTAAAAGTCGAGCTTCGATTATCTTCAGATAAGCGTCTTCATAATATATTTGGAGATCTCCAAAAGTACTTCTTTCTCCTTCCGCAATTTTAAGAATTATCTGTCTTAAATCTTCATTAAGCATGTCTATTTCTTTAGCAGTTAAATCCTCTAACTCAAGAATCTTAAATATTTGATTGGCCATATTTTTGATTGAGGTTACTCTAATATTCAAATTGTGAGCTCTTTTCTCTATTTTTGTAATACTCCTAAATTCTCCTTCCTTTTCACAATAACTTAAAATTGTAATAGCTTCGTTTAACAATTTGTTAAATTTTAACGGATCTGATAAGATGTAGTATTTTGAATCTTGTACTTTTTGTGTAGCTCTATCCATTTGAATTTCAAGTTCAAAGATAAAATCCAACAAATTGACTTGTTTTCGTTCCGAAAGAATAGTAGATTTATTTTCCATATCTACTTCAACAGATTTACCTGCGAGGAACCACAGTAAAGCAGAAGGTACCCATAGAAATACCGCAAAGAGCATCATATTAAATACACTCCCAAAGAATGAAATCAAAGAAAATGATATTAATAATGTAACTCCTTTTCCTACTTGCTCTGCTAGACTAAAGAAGGAGGTAGAAGTGCCTTTATGCTCAGGGAGATTAACATCCACCATAACAGCACTCTTATTTGAGACCCAACCCGTGCTTAAGACGGCCCCTATAAATCCGAATATGAAATAATAAATATAACTTGGAGAAACTTTAAAAATCTCTATGATTGTTAAAATCACATAAGATATCGTTTCTCCGGGAGGGATTGGAACTGGATAATTTAAATTTGAAACCACTTCACTGCTAATAGGTTGTATAGAAAATAACATTAAAAGAACAAATGGAATACTGAGTAGCATACAACCTGTCGCTAATCGAGTTCTATTCCTTTTGTTTTTTCGAAATAAAATATCTCCGACATATGACATGATTGCATTTCCCAGTAAATAACCTACCCCTAAAAGACCAGCAAATATTGCAGCGGTTTGAAGCTTAATATCTATAGGTAATATATCGAAATAATGAGTTGAAAGCATAGAAGTCATGAAGTAAACGAAAAGAGTTCCTGGAATTATCGCGAAAAAGCCCTGGATGATTAAATATTTATTTGTCTTTTTTTTTAGGATACTACCTAAATCTTTTTTTGATATTTTATAACTATATTCTAAATTCAATTCGACGAGATCTAATAACTCGTTCTCACTGGCACCCCTTTGAGGGATTTTGACAAAAAATAAAACGCCTACTATTACAATACTAATTCCCGATAACAAAAAAAATGGAAATCTCCAACCTAATATCGGTCCTATAAAGGAAGACAAGGCTTGACCACTACCATTAGAAATTGAGCTCAAAATTGCGAGTGTACCAAACCATCCGGATCTTTCATCAGGCGGAATCGCATCGGAAATAATAGAATATCCAACTGGTATTACACATCCCAGTCCGACTCCACTAATCATTCTTGAAATCAGGATTATTAAAAATGATGTAGAAAAACCCGTTAGCATCATACCAAAAGTCCAAGAAAATGCACCTGCTATTATTACTTTGGTTCTATCAATTCTGTCAGTATAATATCCCCAAATTAAAGCAAAAGTAGCACTAGTCAACAAAAAAAGCGAATCTGGAATTGCTATGAGCGCTTCAGGAATGTTAAACTCAAATCGAATAACACCATAACTGGGAATTAGCATATTGGCGCATGCTATTGAAACGAACAATAATAACATAACTAAAATAATTGGAGTTAAATCCTTTATTTTAATCCTTGTAAGTTTAAAACTTCCTATAGAAATTACCACCTATTCATTATTATGTTAATTATTAAATAGCAGTTGGGAATTAAAAAAGCTTTCAAACAGCTAGAAATATACAAAGAAAGTTCGGAAAGTATGAAATTTACATAGTTCAACTCTGATCTAAATAATATTGTAGTGCGGCTTCTACATGAAGTTCTACTGTATCGAGCAATATTACATCAGTATCATTTTGTTGGAGTATTAAAGGCAGTTCAGTACATCCAAGAATCACACCATCAACATTGTAGTTATTTATGATTTTTAAGAGCATTTGTTTGCTCTCCTTTGTAAACTTACCAATCACTAACTCATCAAAAATTATTTGGTTTACTATATCTTGTTCTGAGTCTAAAGGGGTTATGACTTCCATATCTGATTTCGCAAAATATTCTTTGTAGAATGAAGACTGCATCGTAAATTTTATACCTAGTAATAAAAGCTTTCTTAAATTCTCTTGTTGCGCTTTTTTAGCTGTGGCTTCTACAATACTTAGTATTGGGACTTTTGATTTTTGAACTAATTTATCATAAACAGCATGAGGTGAATTTGCTGCCATAAGTATAAAATTTACTCCCCCATTTTGTAAAGAATTAATACCAGTCATCAAATAGTTCACATAAATACCCTCGTCGTCACCCAATTCGCAATCGATTAATTTTTGAAAATTGAGGCTATAAATTAGAATTTCTGGATAATAGTAATCTTGATATCTATCATAATACTTCTGAAGAATCAAATCGTAGTATTTTATGGTTGATTCATATGACATACCTCCTAATATTCCAATCCTTTTCATCTTAATTGAACCTCCGTTCCCGTTCATTTCATTTAAAGCTCTCTAATCTTGATATTTTTTCATTCCTTTCAAGTTACGTTAAGATTTTTTGACTTATAAATACATAAAATCTTCGTGAAATCGGTATTTCACGAAAAAATATAATTACTAATTAAATTATAAAAAAAAAATGGAGCTGGGGGGAATTGAACCCCCGGCCTCTTACGGTTAAGTAAAAGTGCCTTAACTTTCGCATGCCAAGCGAACGATCTTCCACTAATCCACAGCCCCAATGTTAATATCAGCAACACGTCAACATTTCAGAACAAATAAAGAAAGTTAGCTGTAAATTTAATAATAATCAATTTTTAAAAAAAATTATGGTTTTTGAACTATTAAAGTTAGAAATAAATAGCTATTTTGTTATTTGAATACTATGAAAAATCTTTGGACCAAAACTAATTTTGTTTTAATTAGTTTTTTGATAATTAACTCATTAATTAGCCCAGTTCTGGGAACAGGCATAATAAAAAGCGGGAATCGATCTAATCTTAGCAATATTGAATTGAAAGTGGATGATTTGTCGTTTATTAATTCAGACTATCTAAATAATGAAAATCCAGATTCAATATTATTATTAAATAAATATGATAGTCTATTTGGAGACCTCTTAATTAATAGCATAGAATTACACCAAGAATCTGATGATGCTGAAATAAAAATTATCATGCGTTTTAAAGAAGAGACTTCAAAGTCAGAGCGAATCGAGGTAATAGCTTCGATTTTAGATGAGTATGAAATAATAGATAATTACGATATTATTCCGGCCGTATATCTGAAGTGTGATCTTAATGAATTATTTTCTAAAAAAGAAAAATTGGAAGAAAATATCGCCATAGAAAGGGTTTTCAAATCAAGAAATTATGAATCTCCTTATTACCAAGAGGAATTTCCAATATCAAGTGCTTTGAATTCGAATTCTTTTCCTAATTGGTGGTTACTGGCAATCGGAGCCGAGAACCTAGCCTACGATGGTTCTGGGGTAAGGGTTGCTGTAATCGATACTGGTATATATGAACACCCCGATTTAGACATCGTAGCAAACCAAAATTTTGTATCAGATGAATTTTCTTTTGAATATAATGATGACGTTGGTCATGGAACTCATGTTGCAGGCATAATAGCGGGAGATGGGAGTGCTTCAGGGGGGAAGTATAGAGGAGTTGCACCCGGAGTATCTTTGATAAACGCGAGATCGGGTGGTCTTTCCGGTCTAGAAGAAGGCGATGTTATTAGTGCGATCGAATGGAGCGTTAATACTACCAACGCTGACATTATCTCTATGAGTTTTGGTGATAGCTACCCAATCGCAAGCGATAGTATAACATTAGCTCTTGCTGCGGCTACCGAACTCGGCGTAATTTGCGTGTCATCTGCTGGAAATTCTGGTCCTGAATATATTTCTGGTGGCTCTCCAGCATCTGGTATTGATGTTATCTCAGTAGGCGCTAGTGATAGTAATAACGATCTAGCATCCTTTAGTAGTTGGGGGCCCTCATTGTCCTATTTGAGTTATCCAGATATAATTGCCCCTGGGGTGAACATCATTTCAGCTGAGGCGCCCAATTCAGTACTTTCGGATGAATATCGTCTTGTTGGAGATTATTTTGATTTTTCAGGTGATGGGGATTACTTACCCCTGAGTGGAACGAGTATGGCATGTCCCATGGTCGCAGGGGCCTTAGCGATTATAAAACAAGCGTATCCTTCCATAACTCCTGAAGCTGCAAGAGTTGCCCTTTTAGAAGGCGCTCAAGCTCTCTCTAATGAGGAGGACGCTGAATTTATGAAGTCTGGGTATGGAATAATCAATGTAACCGCTTCACTTATATATTTAGAGGATTTAAATGCGAATTATTCTGATGTTAACAATGTAGCTAAAATCACACCTAATGAACTCCCTATTGAACCATATGATTTGATACACTTTCCAGGAGATCACCAAGTTTATAATTTAACAGTGCTCTCTGGTAAAAACATTACATTAGATATCAATTTTCCAAATAATATAGATGGAATATCTTTATCTTTAGATAAATCTCAGATAATCTTTGCCGATGCTGCAGTAGATTTCGTAGCAGTAAATGCAGAGATAGAATCGAACGCTGCCCCAGGAACAAGAACATTTGAAATAAATATCACTTCTGGATTTAGGTTATACGATAAAATAGAAGTTACGTTTGAAGTTCGATTGCCAGAATATAAAATATTAATGGAATCTTACCATGGACTAAATGATTGGTTCTCAGGACTTTCATTCTACCAGATGAACTTTTATAACTGGATGAGAGATATTGCGGATTTAAATATATCTATTGATTATTTAGCAGAATTTTGGACTCCCAATTATAATAGATCTACGAGTAATTCTATTTTAACTGAAGAACTATTAGCTCAATACGATTTGGTTGTATTACAAAATCCAATTCTACCGTTTAATCCTCTTGAATTTATAAATTTGAAGGATTATTTTGACAATAGAGGTAATATCTTATTTTTAGGAACGAGATATCAAGATTTATGTGTCGATAATTTAAACGCTCTTTTTTCGTTTCTTAATTTAAGCATAGAAATAAATGAGGAAAATATTGCTGAAGAAACTTGGCTCGGACTTGGAACAACGGTGAGCTCACAATCTATAACGGATTTAAACCATACGCAGATATTTCAAGATGTGAGTAAATTTATATGGAACTATGGAAGCACATTTACCGCTACTGGATCTGCGGAGGTAATTGCAACATCAAATGGGAACGCAGTTGCAGCAGCGTTTGATAATAGAACCAATGGAGGGGGTCGTTTCGTGGCTTTTGGCGATCTACATTGGGCTGGTGAGTTATACGAATCAACTTCTTACCGTCAAGATCATCAATTCTTAACAAGAAATCTAATGGCTTATTTCTTAGATACTGAAAATGTATCAATAGATATTATTCTACCTTCTGAGAGTACACCATCTTCTCAACTTAACATTTCTCTCTTTATCAAAGATCAAATTGGAGATGTACCTATTGATTCAGCTTATCTCAATGCTTATTTAAATGTTTCAATAGAAAATGATGGGTATTTTGATATCTTAGACATGACCTCAAGCTCAGACGGAATCTCCATCAATACTACATTTTCTCTGCCAACCACAAGTGATAAGCCATATTTTATTAAAGTAAACTTAACATATGGAGGTAAAACCTACAATAAAATCTCTAAAATATTATATTTCGATTCTAATGAAGTACCACAAATTTCGAGTATTTATGCTACTGGTTTAGAAGTTGGTTTAGAAAGAAATGGCTTTGATTCGATAGATATTGATGCTACACTTGATGGAATTAGTTATGATGTGTTAGCATACATGTCAATATTGCCCTTTTCTTATTATAATGAAGAAGGTACAATTAACAAAACAATTATGTTATCTAATTCTCTCCCCCCATTTTTTGAATACTCAAATAGTTATACTCTAACTTCTGCGGATCCATCTGGTTTTGCTACTTTTTACGTCCTGCCTTACAATCCAAGTTTTAATTATTACAATCCTCATTCACCAAGATTATTTTCAAAAATTAAAAACAATCCACCTAAGTTCGTTGAGGAAACTTCAAGCGTATTAATAATCGATACTTCTGAAATGATCTCTTTTGATGATACTCACACAGAAGATAATATAAATGTGTTTTCTGTAAGCCAGGGAAATCAACTAGATTTTGAAATAAACTTAACAGATTCAGTTAGTTATGAGGATCAAGACAGCTCAGAAATGAGGGTATCTGTTAACCTCTTTATTGTATCAATCTCACAAGATAATACAATCGTACCTATAGACCCAAGAACTTATATCTATTCTGAAATGGTTTATGTGCCAAGCTCGAACACTCATAATGGAAGGTTTATCATACCTTATACTATGAACTTCCGATCTATAACTGGAACTAAAGAGCTTTCAACAGCGTCACAATACGATTCCAATTCTCAAGATGGTTATTTAGCAATATTGATGATTACTGCTTTTGATAGCGAAGGCGAATC
Source organism: Promethearchaeota archaeon (assembly GCA_016839745.1). Classification (GTDB taxonomy): domain Archaea; phylum Asgardarchaeota; class Lokiarchaeia; order Sigyniarchaeales; family SOKP01; genus SOKP01. The sequence continues at coordinate 9,410 of JAEOTS010000076.1, read as the reverse complement.
TGAAGACTTCATAATTGCATTGTTAATTCAACCATCAATAGCTTTAGATTTAATCTTAGTTTTAATTATAATTGGAGTTGTAGTTGTGATCGGAATAATTGTTGGTATTTCATTATATCTGAGAAAAAAGAGGAGGTCTCATCTATTAACTCCCACTGGAGGATATTACGAACAAAATTATGGGGATGATTCTATTCAAGAGTCATACGATTACAATCTAGAATCTGTGTATTATTGTCCTTATTGTGGAGTCCAGTTAACCTCTAAAAGAAATTTTTGTCCAACCTGCGGTAAGTCTTTAAAATTTCAAGAATAAATCAGTATTCCCTTTTTTTTTTTAAAATATTTAATCAAGTATTTCTACCCTACCATCCTTCAGTCCAATATATGCTTTCGACGCCATGCTCACAAAAAGTCCCGAATCAACAACTCCAGGAATTTGCAATAGTTTAGTGTTAAGATCAGAGGGATTTTCGATTTTACCAAAATCAACATCGATAATAAAATTTCCGTTGTCACTTAGAACTGGTCCTGCCTTTGCTTGAGCCATCCTCAAAATGGGTTTACCTCCCAATTTTCCTAATCTCTTCATAATAGGAACATATGCTAATGGAATGACCTCAATTGGAACTCCTTTTTTCCAATTCTCTCCGAGATATTCTGATTTTTTAGTATAATCTGCAATAACCACAAATTTTTTTGACGAAGATGCTATAATTTTCTCTTGGACTAAACATCCTCCACCACCCTTAATTAAATTTAAAGACTTGTCAATTTCATCCGCTCCATCAATATCCAGATCAATCTCAGGATATTGGTCTAGCGAAACTAGAGTAAGTCCGTTTTCCACTATTAATTGGCGTGATTGAAATGAAGTTGGGATGCATTTTAGATTCAAACTGTTATTTTTATCAATCTTCGCGATTGCGTCCACGGCATATACAACAGTAGAACCACTCCCAATTCCCAAGATCATGTTTTTTTTAACATTTTCTTCAACTGCCCTAAAAGCAGCGTTCTTCTTTCCAAGTTCGATTAAATTTTCATCCACGATATCCACCAAAGTATTATTTCTTGGACAAATTGAGAATCCTCATAGCTAAATACGCTGCATTTTCACCTCTATCTATTCCTACGCAAGCCACAGGGATTCTGGGAGGCATTTGGACAATAGATAATAGCGCGTCTAATCCCCCTAATTTAGCACTAACAGGCACTCCGATAACGGGTTTATCTGTTTTTGAAGCTACAACGCCGGGTAAAGCTGCAGACAATCCTGCAACTGTAATATATACTAAGGATTGGCACCTTTTTAAATATTCGTCTAATTTGTCTGGATCCCGGTGTGCAGAAATTATTTTAAGTTCATAAGGGATGTTATTTTCTTTCAATACTTTTTCTGCTTTTTCGTAAACATCTTTATCTGATTTAGATCCAGCAATGATTGATACAATCGTGTCTGCCATATTTTAACTAAATGTTCCAAAAATAAAAATCATACTAATAAAATCTTAATAATTTTTAGTTAAATTATCATAATGAGTAATTGAATGTTTAAAGTTCCATAGACTTATCAACAAAAACTTTAATACATTTTTGAACCTTCATAATTTAATATAAAAAAATTATTGAAAATTTTGTTTTAAAAATATTATAAAATATGAGGGATACAAAAATATGAAAGAAGTATGGTTAATTGATTACGCACGAACAGGTTTTTCTAGGTCTAGACCAAAACAACCCGAGAGAGATGTTTTTGGTGAGATCAGAAGCGATGAACTATTAGCTACATTATTGATGAAGTTTTTTGATCAGAAATTAGCAGATAAAGGCATCGAAAAAAAGGATATTGATGAGTTTACCGTAGGAACCGCTATGGGAGTTTATGAAAATTGGACTTATGGGGGTAGACTTCCGTTATTTCTAGCAGAATTTCCTGTAACAGTACCTGCCATGTTTGTTGATCGACAATGCGGCTCCGCTGGAAGTGGAATGCATGTTGGGATTATGGAAATCATGACAGGATACAGTAAAATCTGCTTAGCAGCAGGAGTTGAACATATGACTCGTGTTGACATGCAAAATACCCATGTTAATCCAAATTTAGGAATGGTAAATAAAAAGCACAAATGGTATCGACCCCAATATGATATCATGACAACAATTAATATGTTGCAAACAGCTCAGAAACTATATGAAGAGGAAATACCTAACTTCACGAAAGAAGATATGGACAAATTTGGTGTAAGATCCCATAACTTAACGGTTGATAATCATGATGCTGGTTGGTTTAAAGGCGAAATTATAGGTATTGAAGGCCATGTGGATGGTAATATTGAAGAACCAATGATGGTAGAGAAGGATTTAGCTGCGAGAAAATCAACCCTTGAAAGTGTTGCTGGATTACGGCGATTGTCAAAACCATTTTATTTGGAAAAGAATGGAGGCAGAGCAGGCTACAAAGAAAGAGAAGGCACTTCAGAGGGAGTAATAACCGCTGGAAATTCGTCTCCATTGAACGCAGGTGCAACTACTTGTCTTATGATGGAAGCTGAGGAAGCTAAAAAGCGAGGATTGGAACCTATGGCAAGAATAGTATCGCTTGGTTGGGCTGGTGTTGAACCTAGCGTTATGGGTCGTGGTCCAGTGCCTGCAACTGAAATGGCTCTAAAACACGCAGGATTGACCGCTGATGACATAGATTATTGGGAAATTAATGAAGCGTTCACTATAGTTGCTTTAAACTGCATGAAACATTTTAACATTCCTGAAGAAAAAGTAAATGTCATGGGTGGTTCCACGGCTATTGGTCATCCATTAGGGGCTACAATGATAAGATTACCTGGAACCTTAGCACGAATCTTAAAAGATAAAAAAGCGAAATATGGGGTCGCTAACGCATGTGTAGGAGGAGGACAGGGAGTAGCAACGATTATCGAAAATATTGATGCCTAATTAAAAATTTCGACATAAATATTCTTTTTCTTTTTTTTTTCTATTCTTTTATTTATTTAAGAATTTATTCTAGAAATATTTAAATAATAAAAAAAAACAATTAGTCTTACTATAATTTTTACAATAAAATTAATATTATAATAATTAGAAGGTGAAATATAATTACAGTATATAAAAGTATTCAATTAGTAGCTACAAGCGATAAAAATTGGGCTGATGCGGTAAGAGTTGCTTTCGATGAAGCTAAAAAATCACTTCGTGGTATAAGAAATATCCAAATTGTCGAATCAGATGTCAAGGTAAAAGAAGATCAAGACAAGCTCATATATAGAGTTCGAGTACAAGTTAACTTCCAGATTGAGCGGTAAAGAGTTTATAAATTATTTTTTCTATTTTTTTTCTATTTCTGCTAATATATTCCAAATTCTATTATTTTTATAAATTAATTTTAAAAACATTCTTGGCTTAGATTTTCATATAAAATAAATTTTCAAAATTTGAAAAAACCAAGAAAATATTATGGACGCGCTTTTAGATACCTACGGGGGGTATATTGTCGCGGGAATTGTAACTTTAATTGTTATTATCGCATGTTGCGTTATAAACAATAAACTCTTGAAAAAATAATCTAATTGAGTTAAATTCCTGTGCCACCTTGATTTAGGTCCTCGAAAAATTGAGTTTGGAATTCTTTATTTATAATTAGATAATCGCCATCGATTACGCAGTAATTTTTCTTTCCCCAATTAATAATAATCTCTAAAAGAGTTTCTTTATTCACGTTAAGGATTTCTTGTATCATATCAAATCTTACTCGCTTTGACATACTTAATAAAGATATCAATTTCTCAATAGTATCCTTATTCTCTTGGTTTTTACTTTTGGTTTTCACATAATTATCCAAATTCAATTTAACTGCCTTTAGTGCGTGCATGGCGTAAATAAAATTAGGATCAATTTCTAAAGCTTTCTCGTAAGCTTCTACAGCACTCTCTAAATTTTCGGTTGCTTCATAGAGTAAACCGATGTTATAATAGCTATGTTTATAATCAGGTTTGATCGAAATCGCAATTTTAAAAGAGTTTAAAGCCTCTTCAAAGCGGCTTAAATTGAAATATGCAATCCCTAGATTATAATGTGTCCTATAGTTTTCTGGGTCGAGATCTAATATCCGTTTGAAAAAATTAATTGATTTCTCGTACTCTAAAACATAGTCATCATTTAAGTATCCACCATACGTAAAAAAAGCTTCTATTAGGTTATTTTTAATGTCGGTATCAGGCTGTTGTTGATAAAACTCTTCTAAAATCTTTATTGCCTTTTCGAATTCTTCATTTTTTATTAGGACTCTCGCTTTTTCAATCAATTTTTCTTTATCAGTCAAGAATTTTCACTCAGATTTCGTTTTCATACCAAAAATCCTTTGATTTTTTCGCACCTAGTTTCATAACTAAATTTCTTAAAGCGCTATCTGAATCTTGGCAAATTAAAAATACCTTATCTAAATTAAGAGTTCTTTTAATATATAATTTTAATTCTCGAATTATTTGTTCTTCAATTCCCTTTCTATAGGAATTTTCCTTTTTAGTTAGAATTTGGTGGATAAGAGCTCTCTTATTACCTAAGTAATCTTCAATTAAGGTATAGGTCCCCCAACCAACAATTTCTCCTTCTACTTTAGCAACTATCATAGAATTACGATATTGAAGGTCCAAAACTCTTTTATTTAATTCTTTTTCAAATTCCTTCCAAGTTGATATGAAATAAGACTTATTTTCAATAAAATCTTCAAAAATCTCTTTAAGTGCTTCTCTATCTAATCGAGGGTCGTATCTATCAGTTTCTATCATATTCTCTCACTTAATAATAATTTCAATACTCAAATCATCAAATGATAATTCTGTTAATGATTACTGGTTTTATAATATTTTTTCTTATCAGTTTTAATTATTCTTTAATAAAAACTCTTTTTTATATTCTGAAATATATGATGTATTAAGATGAAAAAGGATTCAGAGAGAATGACTATTCCTTTTAAGAAAATTAACAAGGAAGCTATCGTCCCTAAACCGTCAAAGAAAGGAGATGCTGGTGCTGATGCCTATATAATGGGTTTTAAGAAGATTATTAACGAAAATGGCAGAAAAGAATTAATAGAAGTTAATTCTGACACCTATTCGCTTAAACCTTTAGAGCGAATTGGGTGTTCATTAGGTTTTGCAACAGCTATCCCTGAAGGATTTTACTTTAGAGTCGTACCTCGTAGTGGTTTAGGTTTGTGGGAGGGGCTATCTATTGTAAACTCTCCCGGAACGATTGATACCGGGTATAGAAACGAATGGATGGCGATCGTTGTTAACCTTTCAAATGCAGATGTTACTTTAAGACGGGGAGAAAGGATATGTCAAATAATTCTAGGTAAAATCCATCAATACGAGTTCGTAGAAACTGATGAGCTACCAGAATCCGAGCGTGGGTTAGGAGGATTCGGTAGTACTGGTAAAAAGTGATAAGAATTAAATATTAATACTTAGACTTAAACATTAATATTATGTCAGAATTATCAATAGAAGAAGAATTCATCATCAAGAAGTTAGAAGAAAATGGTGGAAAATTGAACTACAAGGAACTCCAAACATTGTGTCAGGAAGAATTTGAAGGCGTGAGATTGATTTTAAAGAAATTAAAAGAAAAAAAGTATGTGTCCTATATGGGTGTTATTCCCGGCTATTCTGCTGAAATAGAACTCAAGAGATAAATTTGCCGTTAAACATTCATTACTTATTTTTAATATTATAAAAATTTAGAACTCAACTTTAGGTCTATATAAATAACACTCATTCAAAATTAAAGTCGAAAAAAAAAACTCATATTTCAAGCGTAATTTTATAAAATTAATTGATTTTGCATAAAAATAATTCATATAATTGAGTTTAAATTTGACTGAAAGCCACGAAAAAGAACTGAATAAGGATCATTTTCTGCATACATTTCTCAATCCAAGGAGTATTGCGGTATTTGGAGCTAATAATAATTTACTTACAACAATGGGTTCAATGCAGCTGCGAAACATTATAGCTGGTGGAGGATTTACTAATAACATTTATCCCGTGCATCCCCGACTAGAAACGATTCAAGGATTTAAGGCATATAAATCAATAATGGATGTCCCAATAACACCTGATCTTGCTTTCCTCATATTACCTACCAGAGCGGTTCCTCAAGTTATGGAAGAATGCGGACAAAAGGGAATTAAAAACCTATTAATTACCTCTGGCGGATTTAGAGAGATTGGAGACGAAGGAGTTAAATTATCGGAAAAGATTGACACTATTGCAAGAAAACATAACATACGTTTTATTGGTCCTAATTGTCTAGGTATCTATAATGCGTGGTATGGGTTTCCTGAAAAAGAAAGTTCCTATATTAATACATTTTGGCCATATGCTACTCCAAAAAGGGGAAATATTTCGTTAATAAGCCAATCAGGTACAGTGGCGGCCCAAACTTTCTGGCATGCTAAAGAAATGGGTGTAAATATTAGCAAATCGATTTCAATAGGTAATGAAAGAAATATCGATATGGTTGATTTTTTACACTACTTTAAGAATGACCCCTTTACCGAAGTAATAGGACTTTATATTGAAGAAATCAAACGAGGAAAGGAATTTATTAAAATAGTAAAGGAAATCACACCTAAAAAACCAATAGTGGCAATTTACACTGGAGGTACTAAAGCAGCAAACAGGTCTATCAAAAGTCACACAGGGTCTTTAAGCGGTAATCAGAAAATATATAATGCAGTTTTCAAGGATACTGGCATAATCCCAACTAATTCAATTACAGACTTCTTATATTATTTGAGGACATTATCGTTCGCTCAAAAATACAATGTATTTATGAAAGACAAACGGGTTGGAATTATTACCGACTCAGGAGGGAGCGGCTCAATGATGGCAAAAACCTCAGAATTGTATGGATTAGAGGTTCCAGAATTTTCTGCTCAGTTGAAGGCTGAAATATCAGAGTTAATACCATTTACCGCAAGTGCAAACAATCCTATAGATGTTACCTTCGATGTAAACTTTCTAAACTTGTTTTATAAATTTCCAAAGATATTGATGAAATCTGGAGAAGTAGATAGCATTATCATCTGGGGTCTTTTCGACTTTAATGATGTGCTAGAGACAATTGAAAGTTCTGGAATGATAATTGATGATAATATGAAAAATATGGCTTTAATGCTAGATAGATCGGTATTAAAACCTATAAAGCGGCTAATGAAGAAGTTCTCTATTCCTGTTTATTTCTGTGGACCATTCCCATACAGATTTTCTTGGTTTCAAAAATTTATGTCCCATGATATTCCAGTTTTTGACTTCTGGGATGCTCCTACAAAATGTTTGAAAATCCTTTATAAATATTCAGAATATCGGAAGGAACATTCGTAAAAAATTTTCGTTCTAAGATAGTCGAACGCACATTGAGAATAAAGTGAATATTAAAAAATACTGAATTTATTAGTTTACTAATTTAATAAATTGAAAATAGAATGAATTAGAGTCTTATTAATTAAGAATTTTGACAAGCCCTAATAATGAAGCAGAGGAATCCTTCCTCCTTCAAGATAATTATAAACTACTTTTTGACAAAACTCCAATTTCTATTGTACTGATAGATATTAGTGGTCAAGTTGTGGAAGTGAATTCTGCCACTTTAAATCTTTTTGGATTTAAAAGAGAAATCTTAATTGGTCGTAAATTTACCGAACTCTACGCAGTTCCCGAAGAGAAAATGGTCCGTATGAAAAAAGTCTTCACACATTTATTCAAGGGAGGTATATTTGGCCCGGAAGATATTAAAATCTATAACAAAGATAAAAAACTTATTTGGGTTAATGTTGTTGCATCGAAAATAGAGCTTGATAAAAATAGCTATATACAAGTCTTAACACAAGACATAAGCCTACGTAAAAGTTTAGAACAAGAAGTAAAAGAATCTGAAGAAAAATATCGAGTTCTAGCGGATTCTCTTCCAGAGGTTATTTTTGATATTGACTTAGCTTTTAATTTAACCTATACCAATTTAGTCGCTTCTAAAAAATTCGGGTATACAAAGGAAGAATTCAGAGAGGGCATGAATATTTTTCAATTCGTATCATCAAATGATAAAGAATTGGTTCTAAAACAAACTAAGAAAATTTTTAGGGGAGAATATGTAAAACCACTAATGTTGAATTTAAAGAGAAAAGATGGAACATCCTTTTTTGCTAATGTTTACGCAAGCCGAATTTTTAAAGACAAAAGAGTTATCGGAGTCAGGTGTATAATTCACGACATTACAGAGATGAAAATTACTCAGGAAAAAATAAAAGAATCGAAAGAAAAATATAGATTATTATCAGAAAATGCCCAAGATTTAATAACAGTGGTTGATAATCACTTAAAAATAAATTATATTAATGAAAAAGCTCATAAAAGATTGATGGGATATTCTTCAGAGGATTTATTAGGTACAAAAGCATTAGATCTTATTCATCCAGATGATCGAGAATTAGTCATTAGGGCATTAAAAGACAGATATAAGTCAATTGAAGTAAGGATTAGAAATAATAATGGTAAATATGTCTGGATGGAAACAACTGCTGATTACTATAAAAATCAAGATGGCAAAAACTATGTTCTCACAATTTCAAGAGATATAAGTGAAAGAAAGGAAGCTGCTCAAAAATTAGTTGAGTCTGAAAAGAAATATAAAGATTTAGCAAACTCATTGCCAGAAGTTATCTTTGAAATTGATTTAAATTTTAAATTAGTCTATACCAATGCAATCGCTTCAGAAATATTCGGATATTCTCATGAAGACTTCAAAAAAGGATTAAGTGCCAATGATTTCATACTTGAAGAAGATAGAGAGGAAGCTATAAGGAACCTTGGCCTGATATTTAGAGGTAAAACTGTCGAGCCGGGTATTATGCAATTAAGAAAAAAAGACGGGACTCTTTTTTACGGAACTATTAATGCTACTCCGATTTATAAGGATTCAAAAATTGTAGGCATGCGAAGTATAGTCCATGACGTTACTGAGATGGTTAAAGCTGAAGAAAGAATAAAAGAATCTGAAGAACAGTTCCGTACGATTACTGAGCAATCTTTAATGGGAATATCTATTATCCAAGATGAAAAGATAAAATATGTCAATAAAACACTTGCGGATATTCTAGGATATTCAATAAATGAATTATTGGGTTGGCCTTCCGGAGAATTCTTTAAAACTATCTATCCTGAGGATAAAAAAAAAATTATTGAATTTGCTGCTAAAATTGGTAAGCAGAATAAAGATAGTTTTCAATATTATGAAGCTCGAGGAATTCACAAGGATGGTAGCATAATTTGGTTAGAAGTCTATAACAAAAATATTATCTTTCGAAATAAACCTGCTTTCTTAACATCCTA
>JAEOTS010000075.1 GCA_016839745.1 Promethearchaeota archaeon | reverse complement strand
GCGCCTCCTAAATCCGCAATCCATCTAAAAATTACATTAACAATTACATTGAAAATTGGTTCGTATTCTGGCCATTGATTCGCAACTATCAAATAAATAGTCTCAAATATTTGAATACCTCCAGTTACAGAACTAATTAGCATGCATATTCCGCCAATGATTAACAAAATAATTCCTGTTTTATGCTTCATGAAAATTCTTCCTCAATTAATATAATAACCTTAAAATAATCTATTAAAAATATTACCTTTAATTGTTTACAATATTTTATATAATTTACCTGTCTATGCAGTAAGTTTGTTGTCATTGATTGATTTGATGAGAACTTGTATTAACGGTCCAATAATAGCAAACAATATTGCACCCACGATCGCACCTTGAAAACCTCCTTCGTATCCAGTTATTTCACTCTGGGGATTCATAGCTAGTTCAATAATTGTCCCTATTACCCCTCCGAAAAATAGACCCAAAAAGCTAGCTATAAAAAAAGTGCTCAGTAAAGATATGGAGGATATACGCGTTAAGTCATCTTTCTTCTCCTTGTCGGTAAGTACAAGAGAAAATTCATCTACTTTAGTAATGGGTTCTCTGATAAATTTCCTTAAAGAGAACCATCTCTTAAGCAGGGAATATCCGCCCATGGTTAATGCAAAGCTGGCAAAAATGAAAAACCCAAAAAAAATAATAACAAAAATACTGTATAATATGTCTGGTGAAGACATTACTTCTAAAATCAAAAGACCAGCAGAGCTCGATACCCCTAGAACTCCTATTAAGAGAATAAATAAACCAAACAAAAGAACGAGTACATTACTGTGTTTCAATGATTTGTTTTCTAATTGAAAACAATTTGAACATAACCCAAAAAAAACTTTCTTTTGGGATCCAGAGATTTCAGTTCCGCATTTTTCACATGCTATTATTTTATTAGCATTCATTTTACCCAAATCTAATTGAATTCATTAAATAATTTCTCTATTTTTGTATTTAAACCTTTTTGTAGAGAAATTGTTACCTCTTTAGATTTTATTGAATTACATAGAATTGGTTTTTACTAGGCATGATAAAGCGAAAAATTAAAAAGTTAAAAGTATATTTATGTTGAATGGTGAATGGGACTAATGAATGTCCATGAGAAATTTATGGATGAAACCATATTTGCCATATGGAATATAATCAGATATAAATATACATCGCTAATAACTGTAAAAAAAATAAGAAATTTATATAACATTAAGGCAAGAGACAGTTCTAAAATTAATTTTTATTGGAGAAGCTTGCAAGCTCTCGAAAAAACTGGAATCTTGAAGAGATATGGATCTAAAACGCCAAAAACATATCAAGTTTTTAATTTTTTTAAATTTTTTGAACTATTTCATGATGCTTATATTACTAGCCAAAAAATAATTTAATGAAAAATTAAATGAAAAATTAATCCCATTTAGGCTTCTTTACGGAACTATCGTCATCTTCCGTGTGAATTCTCTTTAAGTCAATATCAGAGTAACCTGGTATGAGATTAAGAAGTCTTCTCATCGAATTTTCAATGTCTTTAGATGAGGTAACGAACCTGCCTACTATTAAAATATCAGCTCCCATCTCTAATGCACTACTGGCGGTAGTTGGATCAATTCCTCCAGCAACAGCAACTAAAACGCGGTCTCGACCGGATGCTAATTTCTGATCCTTATATAATTCCTTAATCTTAGGAATTGCTGCCCATCTTGCTTTTTGAGCTGCATTTGAGGATTCTGAACCAGTAGCTTGTTCCACGTCAATTGCTCGATGTAGAATGACAACATCAGGGACTTGTTTTAGCTTGCTCAATTTTGCTACAGGATCATCTACTTCCATTGTATCAACAAAACCATAAATTCCCATACGATTAGTTTCTAAAAGGAATTTATCTATGGAGGAGGAGGCCGCTAAACCACTTGCAACAGCAGCATCTGCAGTTGCGTCAAAGACAAAATCGACTTCTAATTTCCCTACATCTAGAGTTTTTAAATCGGCTACGATGAATTTTTGAGGTGCAAGTTCTCGAATTTTTTTGATCGCTTCCATTCCGTACTTTTTGAGGAAAGGTGTTCCAATTTCTAAGATAATCCTGTCACTCTTGGGTAGTTGTTTTACTACTTTCATATGATGTTCTATGTTTGGATGATCCAAAGCTACTTGGATATATGGAGGTCTCCAAAGCCTTGGTACTTTCATTCCAGCAACAGGGTGCTTTGCTCGATCTTTATCGTAGAAAATTTTGTCAATTGGAGGGTAATTTATTAAAGCTCTTTTAATCGCTAATTTTGTCGCGCTATAATTATATTGATATATTTTCCTATAATCCTTTGCATCGGGGTGAATAAAGACGCTTATAATGAGTACCCATTCATCCAGTTTATTCATTGGAATTATATTCTCTTCTACTGCATCGGCTATTGCTTTAGCAACGGCAGCTTGAGCGGGTCCAAAAATCTTGTTGGCCTCTTCCATTTTTGAAACAGTTACCTTGGGTATAACAAGGCTAACTGGTTTTGTAAGAAGATTTGGCCTTATACATGCCAAAAGCCCTCCATGACCTATTGAAGGAGAACTAAGTGCATTTGCAAACGATACACCAACAGGCCCATCTTTTGAACCAATTATTAAATCTATATGTGCTAAGTTTTCTTCAGCACCTAAAAGGGCTTCCCCTATAAAGTAGTCACTTTTAGCCATAATAAGTACAGTACCTAATTCTTATTTATTTTTTTATATGTTTTAGATATTATAAAATAATTCTTAACTACATTAAATTAGAGTTATTTCTCATTATTTAAATTATCCTTCCCCTATTTATAAAAAAATAGATTGTAGATAATTATAAATATCAAAATTGATATGTTCTTTAAAGAATACAGAATTGTATTTTTCTGTAGATGTGTGAAATTAAAAAATGTCAAACGCATTATCTGAAGGAAGATATCCTAGACAACCCGATATAACAACAGTTTTAACTACCTGTCGAGAAGATTTTAGAAAATTTAAGGAAAGAGATGGAACTGTGTTATCAGAGTACCTTAGCACCTTAATTACTGTCTTAGAAACAAAAGGCATAAACCCGGATATCTATAAAATACAAAAAGAAAATTTGGAAGAAATTAAGACATTACTTGCAAAGGGTCAAGAAAAAACTGCTTTTACTCATTTTACACGAACATTTCCTCATTGTGTACCGCATAGATCAATATTTTAAGGTTGAGAAAACAATTTTTCTGTCTCTTTAGCGATACGAAGTAAATTGTGCAATTTCTTTAAGTCTAAATCTTGAGTTTCAAAGATTAGATGTTGACAATCATATTTAGTAAAATCTTGTTCTACAATCTTTAGTTTAAATGAATCCCTCTCATCCCATAAGCGTGAACCAGGATAAGGTGTGGCTGCAAAATAATTAATCCTATCCTCTCGATTAAACGGTAAACTTTTGATGAATTCAACAGTTTTATAAAAACTACGCTCAGTTTCCCCGGGTAAACCTAATACAAAGTACGCTTGAATAGGAATTTTAACTGCTTTTAAATGTTTTATACCAATCACTACTTGATTAGGATCTTGATATTTTAAATTGTTTTTAAGAACTTCGAGACTTGCGGATTCTATTCCAGTTGCAACTAACCGACAACCTGCTTCTTTTAACAGAATTGCATCTTTTGAGGTTATAGTATCAACCCGTAGTTCACAACCCCAAGGAATGGTAATCTTATTGTCAATAAATAATCTACAAAAGCCGTGGAAGAATTTCCTATTAATATTTATATTGTCGTAAAAGTTGATATAGTCGTACGTTTGATATGTTGCGATATCTCGAATTTCAGATAAAATTGAATCGAGACTCCTTATTCGGACGACTGGAGACATTTTTTGCCTAGAACAAAATGAACATTGATTTGGACACCCCCTATTAATTATAACACTCGCTACTCTATAGTAGAAGTTTTCCTGGGATAAAAGATATCTTGCAGGCAAGGGTAAATTGTCTACATCAACTGGTTTGGGAAAATCTGTATGTACAATCTCACCTTTTAAATTCTTATATGCTATTCCATTAATCTTGTCCAATTCTCTTTCGTAATCGTGAATAAGTCCATTTTTATTTAAAACATCTATAATGAGATCAACCAATTGCGGAAAGGAATTTTCCGATTCTTTAACGCATATAAAATCGATTGTATCTTCTTTGTTTAGAATTTCCTCGTATTTAAAAGACACATGAGGACCTCCCAGAACAATAATCTTCTTTCTACTATAATTTTTTATTATTTTAGCTATCCAAATTGTTATATGAAATGTATTAGTAAGTGAAGTAATTCCAATTATATCGTGTAGCTTAATTTTCTCTATAATAATTTTTGTTATAACATCATTTTCTAAATCATAATACTGTTCTAAATCTAAAATTTCTACGGGAATGTTCTTGTGGTCTAAAATAGCTGCTAAATATAAAATTCCTAGGTTAGGTTCTCTAAAAAAGTCAGTTTGAAATTCTGTAGGTTTAGTGGTTTTTGGGTTTATTAAAAGAATCATTATAATTATAATCTGTACAGTTATTGCCTTTCTCGCATTGGTTATAGCTTCAGCTTTCCCCTTCTCTTATCTCTTTATTGTCAATTTCGACATCAGGTAGCTATTTTGGAAATTGAAAAGCATCAATTAGTTTATCCATATCCCCCTTTTTGCTAATTTTTTCTTCATGAATAATGGGAGATTTAATTTGAACAACAGGCATTTTATCGTAATCGTGCACAAATAATTCAATCCCTTGGATGGATCTATTCTTTACTACTACTCTAGTAGAATAATTACGGTCATCGAAGAAGGTAAAACCATTGTTTAATCTACCCATTTTTACTAAGGATTCAGAACTTTCTTCCTCAGATAGAACCGATTTCGGAGTTTCTTCGCCAGAATAAATTGTACCTGCCACAATCAAGAATATTCTTCTAAAATCCTCTGGTATAGAAAAAGAATTTATATTTTCCAAAGCTTTACTTAATCTTGGATTATGAATAATTATATCTCTTAATGCGCTCTGCGTTGCTGATTTAGAAAAATCTTTTTTTTCTATTGTCTTCGCTTTTCCAGGTCCAATAGGTTTATCCATTACTTCTTGATATTCGGGATCTTCCATAGCATATTTATTTAACGGGAAAACTCTATAGAATATTCCTATCTGCTTACGCAACATTCCAGCTAGGGTTCCACCGTAAAATTGAAGTTTTAGGGGGCTATTCTGGCCATTATAAGTCCAAATTCTCTTAGTATCGTGATCTACTAGCAAATAGACTTTATGACTATTCATATTATTAAGTACATCCGCAACTTTTTCTCCTTCCTCAACTTCTACGGTAAGAAAAAAAGGGTCTTCTCTCACTTCAAGAGCTTCAAAAATCTGTACCATTTAATTAAATCCCAACTTAGTTCTATATTTTTAATAGGAGGTGATCTTTAAAATAAATTGTATTTTTTTTCATAATATTCTCAGAAAATTTCTTTAGAACACAAAATCAATAAAATTTTTAAATTTTAAGATATTTATCTTAGTAATTTCCTTTTTGTTAGTTCGATAATAATGAGCTCAGATAAGAGAGTATATAAGTTAAATATATCCGGTGGGACCTCAGGACCAGGTAAAGGATTATCTAAATTAATTGAGATAGACGAGAAGAAATTTCGCTTTGAAGGTATGAAGATAGGGGATACTATCAATGGAGGTCTTATTGGTTTTCCTAACTACGATTTCGAGATCACAGGTGGTTCTGATGCTAGCGGATTTCCTATGAGAAAAGACGTTCATGGCCCCGTAAAAAAGAGAATTTTAGTTTCCAAAAGAGCAATCGGTTACAAACCAAGAAGAAAAGGGGAAAAAAGAAGAAAAACAGTTAGGGGCAACGAAATTACGTTCGATATGACGCTTATTAACCTTAAAATATTAAAATATGGAGAGACCGAACTTTTTAAATCGAAAGAATAATAGGATTGAGCTTATTAGCAAATTGAGATGAAAATTCCATGGTTAAAGTAAAGCGATGTTCTTTTTGTGGATATGACATTCCCATCGGAAAAGGACACATGTACATTAAAAAAGACGGAACTATATTTAATTTCTGTACACATAAATGTCGAACTGCTATGCTGGTTCAGAAACGTAACCCCAGACATGTGAGATGGACTAGCTTATATGGAAAAGAGTAAGGATTTTTTAAAAAACCTAATTATTTATTTTACATTACTCTAAATTAAACTATAATTCAATTTTGAAAAAGGTAAAAAATATAATGAAAGTTTTAGTTGTTTATGATACAAAACATGGAAATACTCAACAGTGTGCAGAAGATATTGCTGATGGAATTAACTCAGTTGAGAGCAACATAACGGAAGTTAAGAATGTAAAAGATGTTGATCTTAACGATGATAAGACTTACGATTTAATAGTAATTGGATCTCCAAATCATATGGGAAGCCATATAAAGAGTATTAAGAAATTTATAAGTAATCTTTCCAGTACTGCCGTAAAAGCCAATTCATTTGCTGTTTTTGACACCTACATGGGAAAAGACTTTGAAAAAGCTGTTAAGAAGATGGAAAAACAAGTAAATGAGAAAGTTCCAAATTCAACCATGGCTCTTCCTGGGTTATCAATAAAAGTTGGTGGAATGAAAGGTCCAATTGTAGAAGAAGACGTATCAAAATGTAAAGAATACGGAATTAATTTGGCTAAGAAAATGTAAAATAAATCTTTAAAAGCTAATAAATCTAAAATCTATTCTTTTTTTTAAGACTACTGCAATCTTGAGAACTTTAAAAGATCGTCTATCAAATCTACATGGCCGACTATCATGCGTTGGCAGCAAAATCTTTCAAGACCTAATTGTTTAAAAGCGTCTTCTGATCTCTCACCTTTTTCCAATAGCTCTAAATAAGGTTTATAAATATGAGCAATTAGTTTACCGCACGAAAAGCATCTTATCGGAATAATCATTATAAATAACTAAAAGAAGTATTCTAAAAAAATTTTACTATTATAGGCTAAACCTTTAAATCAAAAATTTTATTTTATATCCAAAATTAATTAATACATTAAAAATCGATGATTTATGATAATATATTAAAACAAATATATTGGAAAGAGAAAAAATGAGTTATGTAAAATTTAAAGTTCCTGACGATCTGAAAAACGGCATTAAGGAGTCATTGAATAAAATAGCTGGGACTCGCGATTCTAAAATTAGAAAAGGGATGAACGAGGTTACAAAGTCAATTGAAAGAAGCTTAGCAAAGCTAGTTATTATGGCGGAAGACGTTACCCCACCAGAGATTTTATTTCACATTCCATTACTTTGCGAAGAAAAAAGTATTCCCTTTTGTTATGTTTCAACAAAGAAGGAATTAGGGAATTCAGCTCGCATTAATGTTGCTTCTTCTGCAATTGCAATTGAAAATGTAGGTACTGGTAACGATCGAGAATTAGAAGATATTATAAAGAAGCTAGAAGCATTAAAAAAATAATACGGTGAAAAATCTTAGCAAAAATGGATAAATCAAAAGGGAAAGACTCACAGGATTATTCAATTCCTGCTGAAGTAATTCAGATCGTTGGTAGAACTGGTTTAACAGGTGAGATTAGTCAAATTAAAGTGAGAATCCTTGAAGGCCCGGATAGAAACCGAATTTTAACAAGAAATGTTAAGGGTCCCATACAAGTTAATGATATTGTTATCTTAAGAGAAGTAGAAAGAGAAGCAAGAAAAATTCGAAAACGAAGATAATAATTTTAATTCTTTTTTGGTTCTACTCGTCAAAAAATCCTAATAATTGCAAATTTTCATATTCACTGTGAAAAAATTCTCTTAGAGCGGTTCTAATTGCCTCTGAACGACTAGGAACAACTTTCATTTTGATGAGTTTTTGAATGTTTACATCATATATATCAGGAATGTTAATAGTAATATTTTGCATTGCTGGTTTCTTCTCTTTTTTAGGATTCGACAATTTAAATTTCACTAAAATTATTAATTTTCAAATATAGGTTCAGAAAGATGGATCAAGTAATAGTACAACCGATCTAATATGTTTAACCCTTAACTAAATCCAACTTTTAGATAATAAATTATAAGTTAAACTTGTATATAAAATTATCTCTCTGATTATAGAAGTATTTAAAGAGTTCTAAGTCAGATGTAAATAATTTTGATGTTTTTATCAGTGAAATGAACAATTAATGTTATAAATTTAAGGTCAATTGAAAAAATTTTACTTTATAGTCTATCTTCTTTTTTAACATAGCGACCCCTTGTTTCGATTAATGTAATATTTTTTATAATTTCCTTACACTCCTTTATCTTTTCTGGTCCATATCCTTCTCGATATCCTTCTAAAAAGGCTTCAAAACATATAGTAAAATCATTACCATGGGATGATATTAATACTCTTTTAAACAAATGCAAATCAGTACTTTTATCTTCGATATAATCAGAATAATCGTGAAGACCAAAATCAATAATGAAAATATCTTGAGTTTCTGTTATGATAACATTGCTTGTAGTGATATCCCCGTGAACATGCCCATTTTTATGTAAGATAGCAATATTCTTGCCGACTTCTTTTAAATATAGCACCTTTTTCTCGTTGACTATTGAGTTTAAAGCTTCCTTTAACTTTTTGCCTTTAATATACTTCATTACGATCATTGAGTTTTTAGTATCAATTTCATAAACTTGAGGAACCTTTACACCATAATTTTTAACTCTAATCAAAGCTTTAGCTTCATTAAGAGTTCTATTAACCCTTAGCTTTTTATCAATTTGTTCTGTACGATATCCTTTGGGGATGCGGTGCTTAAATATAACTTCTTTTCCAAACCAATGACCGTAAATAAGGCTGGCTTCAGCTCCTTTATGAATAATTTTTTCCATAACAATTTCATTAGTCACTATTTCAAACACCCGTATTTCTCCAAGGAATAGTTATTTGATCCATTCTTTCTTTGGGCTTAATTTTTGTATCTGATATGATATTCCCACCTGTAGCCTCATATCTTAATATTCCAGTCCATCCAATCATTGCGCCATTATCTCCTGCGTATTTTAAGGGAACGGCCTCAAACCTAGCATCATGTTCTTTACTAATGTATTTGATCATTTCCTGTAATTTTTTATTAGCAGCTACGCCTCCCGTTAATAATACCTCCTTTTTACCCGTGTGAGCTAAAGCTCTCTCTGTAACTTCAGTGAGCATAGCAAAAGCAGTTTCCTGTAGTGAATTAGCCACATCGCTCAAATCATATTTTTTCCCATAATCTTTAGATTCTACTAACCTTTTAGTTGCTGTATAGAGACCCGAAAATGATAAATCCATACCCTTCACAATATACGGCAAGGATAAATATTTGGTTGAATCAAGAGCTAGTTTTTCTATTTTTGGCCCCCCAGGATGAGGGATTCCAACATCTCGCGCAAATGAATCAATTAAATTACCAATAGGGATGTCTAGCGTTTCTCCGAAAATTTGATACCGTCCAGACTCGTACGCACTAATTATCGTATTTCCCCCTGACACATATAAAGTGAGCGGGTCTTCAATTTCGCACATTAGTCTCCCGATTTCTATGTGAGCAATACAGTGATTAACAGCTACTATGGGAATCTCTAATAATTGACTTAGCAATCTCGAAACTTGAGCACCAATTTTTAATATGGGACCTAAACCGGGACTTTTACTGAACGCAATCAAATCAATATCTCTAATTGAAATTGAAGCTTCTGATAAAGCCCTATTTATTACGCTCATAAAATTGTTGAGGTGTTGTTCTCTCACTAATACAGGATGGAGTCCTCCCTTTTCTGGGATAAACATATCGTTTACTAGGCTTATTACATTCCCACTAAAATCAATGATACCTACACTCCATGTATGTGCCGTGGATTCTATACCAAGGGCAAGTTTGTTTTTTAAACTCATAAATTTCACCTAAAATGCATATAGCATTGTTAACATGTTGAGTTAAAAGAAAACGGTGAAAAAGAGTGAGATGGTTTATTAAATCTATGCTGATTTCGTACGCTTTCGAGGTGTCCTTCTACTTCGGGCAACTGTGGCAGCTCCCTTTTTACCTTTTCTCTTAAATACTGTATATCCACATTTCCCGCATGATGATCTATCATAGTGATCAGCGAGAAAAAACGAGGGTCCACACTTAGGACATGCTCTATGGGTTCTTTCTAATTTTCCATCTTCAATCTTATAATATTTAGATGCGTCGGTCATTGATTTTCATTTTTTTTATTAATTATTATACTTATTTACTCGTAATCAAATAAGTGCCCATAAGGTTCTTTTCTTTTTTTTAGTTTGTAAACTTCTGATCGTGTATCTTTGGGTAAGTTCCTTACTTGAATGTGAAAAGGCTCGTAGAATTGAAGCTCTTTAGCCTCCTCGTAAATATTTGCTAAACCTACATCGTAAGCACCCCCAAAATGAGTTTGAATGTTGCGAATGATAGTAAATTTTTCGTTAGCATTCTTTATTGCTGCAATTTTCTTCTTTACTTCTAACCTATTTGGCGTGCTTGCGTTAAAATGATCGATTCTAAATTTTATTTCCATTCGATCGATTATTGGGTTTTTCTTTTCTTCCAAAATTTCAATAGTAAACGACATATCGAACCTTTTTACAACGATTTTTCTCAGTCAATCAGTTAATTTAAAGATAATTCTGAGTTATAAAAGATTAAAGAACAGTGAAAAATAAAATTTTGGTTTTTTTAATAGGAAAAAATGTCTGATTTTAAAAATTATATTCTGAAAGCAAGAATTATGATGATTATTGAAATAGTGTTAATTGCTTTCACATTTATTATCTTCGTAGTTTTAGAAAATATTGTAGTAGGAATGTATTTGATATTGTATATTGCAAGCATTTTTATATGGGTAATCCTGTTTATTCTAACGGTTATTCTTTATTATAAAGCAAAAAAAAGGATAATGGATTGATATAAGATGGATGATAATTTAAAAATTCCTGAAGATGAGAGACATAAATTCTCTCAACCTCTTGGGAAATTATATTCTGGAACTCGAAAAGAAACTATAAGTGAAGTTGAAAAGGCAGTAAAGACTTTAATGGAAGCCAAATTTTCTATTAGAGTTTATTTAGTAGGAGATATTGTAACTCAAGACTTCTTAGCAAATAACTTTCTAAAAGATTTTATTAAACTCTGCATCATTGACGAAAAAACTCAAAGAAATCAAATTAAGATAGAAACTGAAGATTTTTTCGAAGATATTATTGAATTTGAAAATCCTCAGGGAGGAATTCAGAAAGAGAGTTTTACTCTTTTAAACAATATTGTGAGCGCTGATAAAAGAACTCTCCTCAAAATAATAGAAGGTGAAGAAGACTTACTCGTTTTACCATTAGTCCTAAGCATACCTCTCAGCGAAAAAACAAAAAATTTAGTGTTTTATGGTCAACCCCCAATAACGGACTCAAAGAAAACAATTCCTGAAGGTATCGTTATGGTGGATGTCGAAAAAGGTATACAAAAAGCAGTAAAAAGATTTGTAGAAATGATGAAATGAAAATTATGCTATATCTTCACAAACTTCCTTCAGATTAGCGCACTCTTAGAGCATACTTTCCTGGAAAATGAATTTTTAAATAATTCGCCATTTCTGAGTTTTTTGGATCAATTATTATAACTTCGCCAGTATAATCATCACTAAGACTATGAGTTTTACATTTTGGACAAACAGTTTGACTCTTTGTTATTATATGACAATTTTTACAAGCTTTTTCGATTTTTTTCAATGATAATTTTCACCAAATAATTAAATTTATTCCTCAATCTCTTCTTCATCTGTCGCCTTAGATTTTTTCGCTTCTTTACTAGCGTATTCTTCCTCGACATCAGCTTCAATCCATTCATATTTACCTAAAAATTTTTGACGCATTGATAACCCTAACTTACCGCTCCGTCCAGTGCCTAATGAAACTGCTATCACTTTAGCCCTTACCTCATTATTCACTTCAAGTATTTTCCCAGTTTCTTTGCCAATAAAGCGATTACCGACTTGTTCGTATGAGATATAATCATCGCAAATTTGGGAGACATGCACCAAACCATCCAACGGTCCTAGTCGGCAGAAAGCTCCAAAATCTACTAACTCAACAATATCCCCCTCCACTACCTCTCCGAGATTTGGTTTGAAGGATAGAACGGTGAATTCAACTTGATGAAACGTATTGGCATTTCCGGGAATAATGATCCCTGGACCTACATCAAGTACATCAACTATAGCAACAATGAAACCATAATCCCTTGTAATTATTCCTTCATATTCTTCGCTAAGAATAATTCGAGCACTGACGGTTTTGGGTTGAGAGAATAAGAATGGTGGAATCTCAACTTTAGTCGAAAGAGAGAATATTTTAAAGATTTCAATACACCGGTTATTTTTATTAATACTATCGATGATAATAGTAAGTATTGATACACAAAATTAAGCATAAAATTAATAATTTGTGGTTTTTAACAAATAACGCATTAAACTTATAGGATTTTGGATATAAT
The DNA here is from genome assembly GCA_016839745.1 of Promethearchaeota archaeon. GTDB lineage: Archaea > Asgardarchaeota > Lokiarchaeia > Sigyniarchaeales > SOKP01 > SOKP01. Next base: position 34,535 of record JAEOTS010000075.1, on the reverse strand, counting down.
TAGTGAAATTAGATCAATTGCGCTATTTTTTCGCATGTTCTTCTGCAATCTAACAGAATTAACCCGAGTCTAACATCTTTCGTAGTAGATACTGTCAAAACCGCGTTAGGGCCAGCTTGCATAACTAAAAGGTAGCCTTCGCTCCCCTTTATATATAACTGGTCGAAATCCCCTTTTCCCATCTCTATAATTGCCCTTTCGGATAAGGAGAGTAAAGCGGCAGTCATTGCTGCGATTCTAGTTTCATCGACACCTTGCGGAAGCGCAGATGCAATAGGAAGTCCTTCAGCAGACACGATAGCAGCAGATTTCACTTCTGGAATTGCTCCGAGTAATTTTTTCAAAAGGTCATCTAAGGTTTCGACTGACTCCATTACTGATATTTTCTCCTTCGCAGTAATTAACTATTTTTATTAGATAAATATAATTTAATAGAAGACAATTAAGATATATTTTCACTTATAATTTAAATAGATTGGTACTATTTATTTATTTTTTTTTATTCGTTATATTATAAAAATCTTGTTTATTATATCTTTATTAAAGTGTATAATATGTGGATAAAGTTTTAAATCTGGCTACAGGATTAGTTGAAATACATCTTAATTATGGGAGCAAATAAAAGAATAATTAATTGATGATTAATTATAAATATAAATAACTATACGAGTTAAAGTGCTTATTATGGAATACTGGGTCTTTGTAGAAAGTCTATACAACACAACTTTATCTTTGTGCTTTTTTGTTTTAATGAGTTTGATGTATTATATTGGCGTCAAGGGGTATAGAGCAAAAAATAGGTATGGAGGTATCTCTTCAATTTTATGCGGGATAAGCTTCCTAATTTTTGGATATTACAACTCTGTTATTGGTTTTTTCACATATCCGTGGATGGGATTTTTAGTGTGGTGGATCGGTATGATACTTATTCTTAATCTCATTTTTACGACAATTATTAGAATGGACATTAAAAAAATGAAGAGAGAAGTGAAAAATGGAACTATGAGAGAAGAAAATGCGAGAGAAAAATCAGTTTTAAGACGGTATATTAGGCGAATGACTAAAGAAAATCCCTATAGGGAAGAAATTCCATTTAAAATGGAAATAATTAGAAAAAGTTTTCACTTATCAGGATTCTTGGTATTAATTGCTTACGCAGGATTTTTTACGATACCTCCCATTGCTTCTCTGGTAAATGATACTCTTATAATAGCGCTCCAACAGATTGAACCTTCATATAACTTTATATGGGGTAATTTATCTAATTATCCTTTTGGATTGGAGGATTTTCAAGCCGTTGTAGAAATTACTATGTTTGCCTTAATTGCAACTTTAGTATTCGTAATTATATCTGACATAATTCGCATAGTTTGGGGTCCAGAGTATTCTTTTTTCAATTTTTTAACAAAATCTATGTTAAGAGAAAAGGAAAAAAACGCTGCAGGACCACAAATCTATATTATAACGGGATTTATTTTCTCTTACATGCTTTTTATGGCAAATATCATCCCCGATGTTCGCGTTTTTTTTGCGGGAATCCTCATAGCATGTCTCGCAGACGCGTCTGCTGCATTGATTGGGAGAAGATTTGGAAAGCGCAAGGTAATTCTTAGAAATAAAGAAGTAAAATCTATTGAAGGGTTTATCGCTGGTGTATCAGTTGCATATATTATTGGTCTCGTATTTGTAGGACCAATTTATGCTATAATGGGCGCTCTTATTTTCTTTCTTACGGATTATTTACCATCAGTTACCGCAGATAATATATTAAATCCAATATTCATACCAATTGGTATCCAACTGATGGTAATTCTATTGGGATTACCGATAGGTTGGTTTTAGAAAATTAAAACATTATTTTACAATTTAGATGCATAAATTACGATGCGGGAATTAATTAACGAACTTAAAGATATAAAATTAGCGATTTTCGACTTAGATGGAGTTATATACAGAGGTAATTCCTTAATCCATAACAGTGATAATGTGATTAAAGATTTAAAAGAAAATTCTGTTAAAATTGTATACAATTCCAACAATTCTACAGCTACCAGACAAATGTACGTTGATCGATTGAGAAATTTTAACATTAAAAGTGAAATATCTGATTTTTATACTAGCGCATCAATTGCAGCAGGAGAAATTACTAATTTAAAGAAAAGTGCAACGATATTCGTCATTGGTGAAATCGGATTAATGGAAGAATTAGAAATGAGAGGGCATACAATTGTCAATGTAGATACTGATTGTAGTAAAGTTGATTTTGTGATAGTTGGTTTGGACAGCAACTTTAACTATGAAAAACTAATGTTCGCTCAAAACTGTATTTTACAAGGAAATGCACAGTTTTACGCTACTAATGTAGATAGCACATTACCCGTTGCCGGTGGTTTATTACCTGGAGCAGGAGTAATGGTAAATGCAGTTCAAACCTGTACTAACCAGAAACCAGTAAAGATTTTTGGTAAACCCAATCCGTTTGGGATTATTGCAATACTAAAAGATACTGATACGCCCCCCAATAAAGCTGTAATTTTTGGAGATCGATTAAATACTGATATTTTAGCAGGGAATCGGGCTAAAATTTATACGGTTCTTGTATTAACGGGAGTCACAAAGAAATCTGATGTTATGAAAACTCGAGAAGAATTTATTCGTTTTCCAGATATTGATAAAGATTTGAATCCAGATCTAATTATTAATTCATTAGAAAATATATTTGTAAGATAAGTGTTTAAAGTCCAGCTCTAGTTAACATTAATTTTGCAATTTCAGTGAATACATCTTCTATATTTCTCCCATCCTTAGATGAACATTCGATATACCCATATAGATTTTGTTCTTTTGCAAGATCGAATGCTTCTTTGCTTGAAACTGCTCGCTTATAACTTAAATCTAGCTTGCTTCCAACCATTATTACTGGTAGTTGTTTATCTGGAGCCCCAACAAAGCCTTTTTTGAAAATTTCGATCCACTCAGGGAAATTTTTCAAGCTAGAAAATCGCGTCATGTCATACATAAAAATTCCTCCAGACGCACCAATAACATAACTTGGTAAAAGAAATCTGAAGCGACTTTCTCCAGCAAAATCCCAAATTTGTAGTGAAACTAATTTATCGTTAACTTTTATCTTTTTAACATGGAAATCGACTCCGATAGTGAGTGATTGATTAGATTTAAATATTCCCGTGATGTATCTTCCAATCAGTGTTGTTTTTCCAACGCCTCCATCCCCAAAAAAACAGATTTTAAACATTGCATCGAGTTCTGTCTCGTCTTTGGGGTTCTGGTCGTTATTATTTTTCATTTCTTTATATCTGAAATCGATTTACCATCTGATTATGTGATTAAAGTATTTTAAAAGTATAATTATATCTATAATAAAAGTTTCTAATTAAAAGATTAATGGTTTCCAAAAGACATATTAATGATTCTTCCAAAAGTGTAAAAAAACCTCAATTACGAGGATTTGGTGGATTTTTTCATTCGTACTAAATTATACCTCACTATATAGATCACTGTAATTTTTTAGAAAGAGATAATTTGAAAGTCTCGTATTTTGAATCGAATTTACTTGAACGAATTCGTTTGGTGCGTGCGCATAACCTCCAATACCTAATCCGCCAACTATAAAGTTAAGTCCCAATTGGCTTTGGATTTGACTTAATGGAGCTGCTGCTGCGCTAATCGGCCAAATTTGGGTAGAAAATCCCAGTTCTTTAAAACTATCTACAAGACTTTTTACTAAAATTGTATCTTCTCTAACTTTTGATCGGTCGTAGCCCATGTTTTGAATAATTTCAAAGCTGGATTTTAAATTTCTCGTTAGTTCTTTAACTTTCTGTTTAATTTCGTCCAATATTAAATTTGCTGATATATCGTGAGCAAATCTAATGTCAATATTACACTCAGCTTTGTTAGCTACCATATTTTTTACTCCATTTTCCAGAAAACCAGATTTTAAAGTAGAGATATTGAAAGTTGGATTAAACAAATAATCAGTAAAATTTTGCTTAGGATCATCAATGAGAGTTTGCCTAATTCCCGCTTTTTCTTTTATTATTTCTAAATCAATGCTTTTCATTAAATCCTTCATAATTTCTTTCTCCCTTTTTGTCATATTGTAAGGAGTGCTTAATGATTTAATTTTAAACTTATTTTCAGAATAAATTCCATTAAGAACGAATATCAAATCTTGAGCAGGATTAGGTATCATCGAACTGAACGAAGAGTGAGATTCGGCATTGGATGATGAAGCTTTAATATTTAAAGATAAAATGCCTTTATAACCAAGCTTTAGAACCGAAATTCCGTTTAAATCTTGTTTTATTGAAGGGAAATATGCATCAATGCACGAATTAAGCATATGCTTTTTAATTTTAAAAGTTTTTGATAGAGTAGGTGAACCTAGTTCTTCTTCCCCATCTATTAAAAACAATAATGATATGGGAAGCTGGTCTTCCTCTTTTAAAAGTTTCACCACATTTAAGAAGCATAGTAAAGGAGTTTTTGAATTGTATGCTCCCCTAGCAATTATGACTTTGTCTAATTTATCTAGTGGCTTCGGTAAATCCGTGATTTCTGCTCCGAAAGGATACCCTATCCAATCTTTCTCATTATTTACAGGTTGAGTATCGTACATCATGTAGACTAATATCCTATCTTTGACATCTCCATCAACTTCGGCTAGCAGTAATGGGTTCATTTCCCCTTCGATTTCTATAACTTTTTTGCAAAAATTAGAAATGTAAGATGTAATGAATTCTTTAGCTTCTAAAACTGATTCTTTATTTGTAGTATAGCTTGGAATTTTCAAAAAATTAATCAAATCTTCTTCAATAAACTTATCATTGGTACTACGGATTAATTCCTTTAAATCATTTTTAGCGCTAGAAGAGCTTTCTTCATTCATATATATTAAAATTTTAAGTGTCATTAATTAAATTATCTATTGATAACTGAGTATGAAATTAAAAATGGATGAGTTAGAACTTCCAAAAACTGAAAAGGTTAAAAAATTAGCTCGAATTATGAACCTAATTAAAAAAAACGGAAATTTATTAGGTGTTTTATACGCATATCGCGACGGAGGTCTTATTGCGGAAAATTTTAAAGAAAAAATTGATTTTGATAACTTCACATCCATGTGTGCATCGGTCTTAGAAAGTGCTATAGGCCTAAGCCATACAATGGGAGATAGAAAAGCAGCTAGAATAATCGCAGAGTTAGGAACTCAGACTATTGTAATTACTGAATGTGACGAGAAAACTTTCTTAGTCTTAGATTTAAATTACGAATCTAATTTTGATGTAATCTTAGAAAAAATGGAAGATTATATTCGTAAATTGATTTTCCTCTACTAAAAAAGAACTAATGAAATAGAAAAAAAAGAATAAAGGATGAACTAACTTTGATTATCCACTAATTTTAAGTACTCTAAGCATACTTGGACAAATTGACTTAAAGCTTCTTTTTCAATTACAGCAGGAGTATCATTTCTAGTGTGATAATATGGTACTAGTTCTTCTTTTAAATTCAAACCACCTATAGAGGCAGCAGGAATATTATTTTTACTAAAGACAGCTCCATCAGTCGCGCCAAATGGGAGCGGTAATAATGTAGCATTAAGGTTCAAGTTCTCAGCTATATCTAAGAGGGGTTCGAACACAATTGGATCGTGCTTAGCTCCTATCCCCGATTCTTTATTGTGGATTACGATAAAATCTTTTTTAGCAATGCTATCCATATTAACAACAGTAGTCTGATTTGATACCAATTCGTTGTAATGAGTTTCCACATATCGTTTAGCACCTCTTAAACCAGCTTCCTCACCTGCGAAAGAAATTAAGTGAACTCTGGTGTGTTGAGGGAAGAATTCGTTATCGTTTTTACTCTCAGATAGGTACTTTGCGATTCCTAATAGGACAGCGACTCCAGATAGGTTATCGAACGCACCAAGAACTGGTTTATAGCTATGAAAAAAGATATAAACTAAAATGATTGGTATGAAAAATATAAAGATAATACCAAAGACTAAAAATAGAAGAATTTGTTCAATCGATAAAAGGAAGAAGATCAATTTAAGTAGTATAGCTATAAACATTATGGCAACCCCTAAATATCCTACATTAATTATTATTTGCCCAAATCGCTTCAAATAGTAAAAAGTATTAAACTCAAAGGCTGAATCGTGATGAGCAGAGAAGATTACAGTTTTTTTAATCCTATTTTTTGGATCGATAGTTCCAATTATGTTATTTGATTCGCGTTTGGGAAAGAGAAAATCGAAGATTTCATGGTATTTCATAACTTCTAGAATAAAATAGTTAATCGTAACTACAATAAGAACGATCGCTAAAATTAAGAAAAGGAGATTAATAATAGGATTTAGAGTTATGATACTTAGATCAGTTAACAACGATAACCAAAAAAATATCCCAGCAATTAATACCAGCAGGGCACCATACCTTATTCCTCCTAAAAAAGCATGAGGGCTACTGGTGTATGACTCTTGGTGTGTTTCATCGCAAAACTTTTTCAACTCTGATTCTACTAGGTTACCAGCTAATATTTCCTGTTCTGTCCCGGATTCCCGAGGACCAATTTCATTGCAGATATCTTCAATAAATTTATACATGTAATTATTATCAGACATTTTTTTCACAATTTTGTGTTTAAACCATTAGTAATTAGTCAAAAATCACAATGTTAAATAAAAATTCGCTATGTTAAATATTAAAGTTATAATCATTTGAATTTTTAGGGGTATTATTTTGGATAAATTTAATATTAGAGAAGGAATGACGGATGAGGAAATTGATGATATTGTTAATAAAGCATTAGTTTTGATGACACTAAAAGAAAAAGTTGCAACAATGACAGGAAACAATTTTTTTTTGCTCCTTTTAAAAGATCATAAGTTCGGAGTACGTGCTTATCCTGGTGGAGGCGTGGAACATTTAAATATTCCTCCATTTTTATTTACTGATGGGCCAAAGGGAGTAAGTATTCCAGGATCTACATGTTTTCCAGTACCGATGGCTCGAGGTGCAACTTGGGATATACCGCTTGAAGAAAAATTAGGTGAAGCTATTGGGAAGGAAGCCCGTGCCCAAGGAGCCAACCTTTTTGGAGGCGTTTGTATTAACCTTTTACGCCATCCCGCATGGGGAAGAGCTCAAGAAACTTTCGGAGAAGATCCATTTCACATTGGCGAATTTGGAGTTGCGATAGTACGTGGAGTTCAAAAACACAATGTAATGGCTACTGTTAAACATTTTGCCGCTAATAGCATAGAATATTCACGTTTTAAAATCAATGTTCAGATAAGTGAAAGAACATTAAGAGAAGTATATTTACCTCATTTCAAGCGTTGTGTTGAAGATGGGTGTGCAACTGTTATGTCGGCTTATAACAAAATACGTGGTGAATATTGTGGTCATAACTCATACTTATTAAGAGATATACTAAAGAGCGAATGGGGATTTGATGGTTTCGTCCACTCAGATTGGATGAACGGTCTTAGAGATACTACTAAGGGGATCTTGGGGGGTTTAGATGTTGAAATGCCCCGTGCTAAATATTATGGAAGAAGGTTAGTAAAAGCAGTAAAGTTAGGAAAAGTTTCTCTAAACTCCGTTGACGATTCCGTAAGAAGAATACTGCGTACGGTATTAAAGTTCACCACAAAAGAAGATCCTCAAAATTATGACGCAGACTTAATTGGTTGCAATGATCACATACTCTTAGCTCGCGAAGTTGCTGAAAAGAGCATGGTTCTACTCAAAAATCAAAACAAACTTTTACCATTCAATACTGATGAGATTAATTCTTTAGCAGTGTTAGGACCTTTATCTGATAAAAAAAATACAGGTGATCATGGAAGTAGTCATGTTCGCCAGAGAAATATTATTACTCCTTTGCAAGGGATAAAAAAAAGTATTGGGAATAAAATAAAAGTAATTCATAATGAAGGTAAGGATATTGATGTTGCTCAACAAATTGCACAAAGCGTGGATTCTGTTGTACTAGTTGTTGGATACACGTTTAAAGATGAGGGCGAATATATTCCTCACATTTCAAAAGGGTTAGGAGACCGAACTAATCTCGGATTAAAAGAGGATGACATTAAACTAATCGATGCCGTTTCAAAAGTAAACAAAAAATGCGTAGTTGTGTTGGTTGGAGGAAGTGCGATCCTTATGGAAGAGTGGAAAGAAAAAGTTCCTTCAATACTAATGGCTTGGTATTCTGGGATGGAAGGAGGGAACGCATTGGCAAATATTCTTTTTGGTAAAGTTAATCCAAGCGGAAAATTACCATTAACAATTCCGAAAGATCCTGCTCATTTACCCTATTTCGATATATATGTTGACGAGATTGAATACGGTTATTATCATGGATATACTTTGATGGAAAAGGAAAAAATTGAACCCGCATTCCCTTTTGGATTTGGGTTGAGTTATACTGAGTATTCATATAAAAATATCCGAGTAGAATCAACTGAAAAGAAAATTAGTGTAAGTATAGATGTTTCGAATATTGGAGATGTTGCCGGTGAAGAAATTGTACAATTATACATAGGATTTGAGTATTCTAGCGTTGATCGCCCTCTAAAACTGTTACGGGGATTTAAGAGAGTTGCCTTAAAACCAAAAGAAACAAAGACAGTATCTATTGATGTGAAGAAAAAAGATTTAGCATGGTATAATCCTGATAATAGAGCTTGGGAAGTCGAAAGTATCGAATATACTATTTACATTGGATCTTCTTCAAAAAATGAAGATTTACTCGCCACTCATATCTCTTTATAAATTAAATCATTTAATTTGAGAAGAAAATTTATTGAAAAATTGAAAAACAAATGTAAATACCATATATTGAAGCTATATGAGTAGTTCATTCAACCAAAAAATCATTGATAAATTGAGAAAGGGATATGCACCAATAGAACAAAGTCCAAAAGCAAATTTAACATCGACTTATAAAAATGTATTTAAACCTTTAGTTAATAGAAAAGATTTCAATCTCTTGTTCGAGCTTTTTGATACTAACGAAACTGTATTGAGGGCGTGGAGTTTTCTAGGTTTGCATCATGTTTTAGAGGAGATCTCTGTTTATGAAGATGAGAGAATAATGAAAATTCAGGAGATCATAGTAGAAATTTTAAATGATAGTAGAGAAATTAGCTATCATGGTGATTCAGCTGAACTCCGAACTTCGCTACGGGAACACCACGTTAGAAGAATTTGCGAATTAAATGGAAAATTAAGCTTCAAACCCGCTTTTGAGTATTGTTTATCTTTTGATAAAGTGACAGATAGTGTAGTTTCTGATCTAATTGAAAATGTGGTTTCTAAAACTACTAATCAAAATGTAGAATCGTTAATTTTAAGACTCGCTAATAATATAAGCATAAGAGACTTTCATCTCAAGAATCAAATGGTTAAATCATTCGAAAATCTTTCTCTAGAAGGAGATGTTATTAAATTAAATGAAGTTACAAATCTCTTCAAATCTTATTTAACTCAAATAAATGAGGAGAAGATTACAGACGAAGAATTCTTAAAAAATGTAAAATCTCTTCAAGAAAGTATTTTCAGGGTTGGTGCGATACTAGGACTATCGCTCGAGGAAGAAACTCTCGAATTTGTGAAGTCTTTAAGATATCCATATAATTCATTATTTCTTATTGCAAGGAGATATCATGATAACGACAAATTGATTTCGATAATCTTGAGAAAATTGGAGGAAAGTGAAAATCCTAACCTCATATCAGAAATTCTAAAGGCAATTTTGGTATTAAAAGAAAAGATTGAGAATTGGGAAGAAATAATTATTAAAAATGTTAGAAATTATCAGATCGTTGATGCAAATCTCATCAAATACATGCAAGAATCTAATCTCATCAACCAGGATCTGATCCTGAATTTACTTAATAATGGGGATAACTGGTCATTGGAATTCATTCGAGAATCTCTTATAGATAACCCAGAAATGCTTGAACAATGGCAAGATGTTAAAAATGAATTCATAAAAATTTTAAAACTTACTCCAGCGAAAACCTCAGGTAAAGTAAAGACACTTCTAAAAAAGAAAGAGATGATCCTTAAGCTTATTATAGATTTACAAATCGAAGAATTAATAAAGATCTCTTTAGAAAATCTCCATACCTTAAAGGATAAAAATCTAATAAGACTTACGGCTTTTTCTATTCTTAAGTTCGGAGAAGAAAATCTTATGTTAGAATTGAAGGATATAATGAAGAAGGATGCTGATTTAGCTAAAATTATCTTAAATTTGATTGACAGTTTGGACAGAAATGAGTGGAAATTTTTCTATTGAGTTATTAAATCGATCAAAGCTAAGTTTAAGTTATCTCTGAATAATATATTATAACCATCGATCTAATGTCGTATTTCCTTGCGGGCTTCTAAGTCTTCTCTTAATTTCACTTGTTTTCACCTCAATAAATTTACTTTCAAATAAAGAAACTTGTTGATTAGATAAAAACATATTGTGTTTTTTCCAAAAGAATCTAAACTTTACTTCGAGGGGTTTAATTTGCGATCCACAATTTAAACATAAAACTTGATTCTCTGTCACTGGTTGATGGCAAAAAAGACAATTGACCATAGTTAATTAATAGAGAAAAACTAGTATATAATTTTATTTCTTATCTGATTTTACAAAGAGGGTTCTTAAAAATTAGAGATCCTTCTTCCTATTAAAATTACTTTTCTTTACTAAAATTTTCTTTAATAAGTCTTTTAACGAACTCAAATTTAGGAGGATCGTGTTCTTTAATCTTCTTAAGTAATTGACTACCACTTGAATTATCAGGATCAAGTTCTAATAAGTAATTACAGAAATCTAATGCAGTTTCAAAAAATTCGAGCTCATATGATATTAGCGCTAAATCAAGTAAAATTTTTGTATGATATGGGTTTTCCAATACAATATGGTTAAGATTTTCGTTAAATTTCATATAACCTTTAATAAATTTGTTTACTTTTTCTGCTGGTTTGATTATATCTTCATGCCCTTCACAAAGAATATCGATTTCTATAGCAGTTAATTTCTGCATTGATTTAAGATAGTCATCTAAATTGCCGTCGCTAATATTTATAGCAATTCCAGGAAGATCTCCGGCAAAAAGAAGCCTTTTATTCCCCGTTTCTAAAAGATATGCTACAGATCCTGAGGTATGTCCAGGAATATGTAAACATTTAAACTCCAGTTGTCCAATTTTTAAAATTTCATTATCAGCCTTAAATTTTCTTGCTAATTTGATAGGTTCATATTCATAATTTGCGAAAAATGGATTTAAAGATTGATTTGGTCTTTTTTGTTCAATTTTGTCAGCATCTTGTTCATGAGCATAAAATTTAATATCCGCATTATATTTTTTAAGTTCATGACACGCACCAAAATGATCTATGTGCCCGTGAGTTATTAGGCAATGTTTAATATCTTTTAGATTAAATCCCTCTTTCTCAATAACTTGAATAGGTTCAATGTAAAGCCCAACATCAATTAACACTAACCCATCTTTACTTTTAGTATCAACTATATAAACACAACAACCTGGCTCAGTAGGATTATGAGGTTTAACTACATAAACATTTTCGACAATTTCCATCATTGATAATACACCTTAATTTTCTAAATTTATTTGATTTAAATTATCTAATAATTATATTATTACCCTTTGATCCAAATTAAGTTAAACTTTTTTTATCTAGCAGTATCTTTAATATAATTAATAAAAATGAAATCATACATGAGGATGAGAAATGTGCAAAATTTAAAAGAACTAGGTGAACCAGCAGAAATTTGGGATTATTTTTCCAAAATATGTAAAATTCCTCGAGGAACGGCTAGAGAAGATCAAATTAGAGAATTTATTAAAGAGGAAGCTGAAAATTTTGGATTTCAAACGAAAATTGATGAGATAAAAAACATCGCTGTTATACTACCTTCTACGAATAATTCTCAGAATAAACGTACTAAGATAATTATACAGAGTCATATGGATATGGTCTGTATAAAAGACGATAATATAGAACACGATTTTACCAAGGATCCTATAAAATTTCAATTATATGAGATTGATAACGAAAAATGGATTACAGCTGAAGGAACATCATTAGGAGCAGATAATGGAGCTGGTATGGCAATCCAGTTAGCTTTAATGAAAAAGATCCGTGAAAATGAGCTGAATTATGATGATACTGATATCACATTATTATTTACCGTGTGCGAAGAATTAGGCGGTGATGGTGCTGCTTTCATAAATAAAGACCTTTTAGAAGGAGACTATTTAATCAATCTCGATTCTGAAAACGAAGATGTATTTACAATAGGGAGCGCTGCCATGCTTCTTTACAGAGTTGGAATAAAAATGAAAAGAATCTCTTTCGCTGTAGAAAGACAATTTTTAATGCCAATAAAAATTACTGTAAAGGGATTAATTGGTGGCCACTCGGGGGTTGATATCCATAGAGGTAGGCCCAATGCAATTAAAATTCTTTCTCAACTTCTATGGAAATTAAATAGAAAATTTAAAATTCATCTAAATTCACTAAAAGGTGGAACATGGGTAACAGCTATTTCAAAAAATTCAGAAGCTACCGTATTTATTAGTAATAATAATTATTCTGAGGTTGAAGATTTTCTTTTAGGGTTTTGCAGTAATATCCAACATCATTTTGATGGAATCGAAGAAAAAATAGAAATTTCCATGGAAAAATTAAAAGATTTCACAGATTATACTTATTTTTCCGAGGATAACCAAAATAAACTCTTAAATATTTTATATTTGATGCCGTATGGACCATATAGTTTTCACTCAAAAAAACGAAATCTAGTACATACATCAAACAATATAGGGCCCATTCGATCGATGAGGTCCAGGATTGAATTTGATTTATGTTACAGAAGTTTCAGTCAATATGGATTACATGAAATTAATGAAAAACTGACATCATTACTCGAACTTTCGGGTATGAGATATAAATTTTACAATTTTATAGAGGGTCCAGAGTGGGATCCAGAGTTTAATTCTAGGATATCAAATCTCGCTAAAAATACGTATAAAGAACTCTTTGGAGAGGATATAAATATAAAAGCTATTCATGGAGGCTTAGAGTGTGCGGATTTTAAAAGACATAACCCCAAATTAGAATTAATAGCCATCGGACCAACTATTTTAGGGGCTCATTCTACAGACGAGCGTTTGAAAGTCAGTAGTGTTCTTAATATTTGGGAATTTTTGGTAACTTTTTTAGATAAACTCGGATAATTGATTTTCCTCCGTACCTAAAAGTAAATGTTAAACTTGAAATCATTAAAATAAAAAGAAATAAAAAAAAGATTTAACCTACTTCGACATCTATTTTCTTACGATCTTCAAGTAATACATCGACTACTGAAGGATCGGCTAAGGTCGTAACATTGCCTATTTCTGTTCCTGAGGCTATGGCTTTAAGAATTCTGCGCATAATCTTACCACTTCGCGTTTTAGGTAATGCATCAGCAAACTGTATTACATCTGGCTGAAACACTGGCCCAATCTCTTGTCTAACATGCATTCGGAGCTCCTTCGATAATTTCGCCGATTTTTCAACGCCACCCATTAATGTCACGAACGCCCAAATAGCTTGTCCCTTTATTTTGTGTGGAAAAGGTGCTACAGCAGCTTCTGCTACCTTAGGATGACTAACAATTGCAGATTCCACTTCCATTGTACCTATACGATGCCCTGAAACTTTAATAACATCATCTAATCGTCCAAGAATCCAGTAATAACCATCTTCATCACGTCTTGCTCCATCACCAGTGTAATAATGTCCGGCATATTTTTCGAGATAAGTTGATTTAAAACGCTCAGTATCACCCCAAACATCGCGTAGCATACCAGGCCAGGGTTGTCCCATTGCAAAATATCCACCTTCGTTTGCTTCGGTGATTTCGTCACCTTCTAAATCAAAAATAACTGGTTTGATGCCGAGAAAGGGCATGCAACAGGATCCTGGTTTAGTAGGGGTGGCCGTTGCGATTGGTGTCATAATAAATCCACCCGTTTCAGTTTGCCAATATGTATCTACGATAGGACATCGTTCTTTTCCGACAACACGGTGATACCATGTCCAGGCTTCGGGATTTATTGGTTCTCCAACAGTGCCTAATACTTTCAAAGAGCTTAAATCGTGTCTATTTACTGGTTCATCGCCGTGTCTCATAAGAGCACGTATAGCGGTTGGAGCTGTATAAAATTGGTTTACCTTATGGCGTTCTACAATATCCCAAAATCGATCTACATCGGGATAAGTTGGTACGCTTTCAAACATTAAAGTTGTCGCTCCATTTGCTAATGGTCCATAAACGATATAACTATGTCCGGTAATCCATCCTATGTCTGCGGTACAATACCAAACTTCGCCTTCTTTGTAGTTGAATACGGTTCTGTGAGTGAATGATGTATATAGGATATAACCTGCTGTCGTATGTTTAACACCCTTAGGTTTTCCGGTGGTTCCGCTTGTATAGAGTATAAATAACGTATCTTCCGAATCCATTTGTTCAGGTTCACACTCTTCACTCATACCATCGATAAAATCGTGATACCAGATATCCTTATCCGTGTGAGGAACCTCGTTACCCGATCGCTTAACGACTATAACATGTTCAATCGTTGGCACTTTATCTATTATTTGAAGAACATCAGCCATTTTAGGATAAGTTTTGCCCCCTCTTAAAGTTTCGTCGCTCGTAAATAATAGACGTGAATCTGAGTCTTCAATTCTGTCTTTCACAGCTTCTTTTGAGAAACCACCGAAGACGATTGAGTGGATAACACCAATTCGAGCGCAAGCCAGCATAATAATAGCCAATTCAGGAATCATAGGTAACCAAATTGTAACGCGATCACCTTTTTTAAGTCCTTTACTTCTCATAGCATTGGCAACTTTACTTACTTCTTTTAAAAGTTCGTTGTAAGTAAATTTTCTGACCTGGCCGGGTTCATCTGCTTCCCATATAATAGCAACACGGTCTCCATTTCCTGCATTTACATGCCTATCAATACAATTGTAAGCAACATTGAGTTTTCCACCGACAAACCACTTCCCGGGGAACAGGTCGGTTTTTTCCCAAACTTTATCATAGGGTTTGAACCAATCGAGCGATTTAGCTTGTTCACCCCAGAATCCTTCCATATCCTCAATAGATTGTTTGTATAACTTTTTGTATTCATCCATTGACATTCCAGTCTTAGCATAGTCGGGACTGATTTCTACTGGATCGAATATCCGAGTTTCAGTTAATACGCTTTCCATTTTTTTGTCTTTTTCTGACATAATATTTCACTAATTTGAATTTCTTCTTTATTTGTAATGTAATAGTTTCTTGATTAGGAAATATATCGAATTTAATTTAAACATTTTATATTTAATTTATTAAGAAATGGGAGATGTAGGTTTTTTTTCCAACACCTTTAACATATTTATTTCTAAAATATAGAGATTAGTTTTATTTGAGAAGATTTTATAATTTGAAAAATTTCAAATAATTAAAGTAAAAATATTAAAGATATACGAATTAACTATTTTTTGGGAATAAAGGAAATAATAGAATAAAACAAGAATCGCGAGGTGGCTTAATTGGATTATCTAAATGGAGAATGGAGTAAAAAATGGAAGGATAAAGAAATCACCGCCGAAAATGCAATTAATAAAATTATTCCAGGTAATAGAGTTTTCATAGGCTCTGGATGCTCGGAACCACAATTACTTACATCAGAATTAATAAAGCAATCAGAAAAGTTAATTGATACCGAAATACTCCACTTTTTAACTATTGGTCCTGAGAAGTATTTCACAGATAAGGCTGAAGACCTTTTTAGGCATAATGCCCTATTCATCGGAAAGACACTTCGCGAGGAAATAAATAAGGGACAAGCAGATTACACACCAATTTATGCCAGTGAGATCCCAGAGCTTTTTTTAACTGGTAAAAAGCATATTGATGTTGCACTTATACAAGTAACACCTCCAGATTCTAATGGTTTTTGCTCTCTTGGTATTAATGTTGATATCGCTAAACCATTAGCCCAATCGGCTTATTTAACTATAGTGGAGATAAATCCTCAAATGCCAAGAACTTTAGGTAATAGCTTTATCCATATGAAAGAAATTGATTATTTTGTTTTGAACGATGTTCCTTTATTAGAATTTCACTTTGATGAACCTGATGAAATTGCTGAGAGAATAGGCAAGAATCTCGCAAACATAGTAGAAAATAAATCCACCATTCATGTAGGATTTGGGGACTTACCAAATGCAGTATTAAAATATTTAGGAAATAAAAAGAGTTTAGGGATGCATTCACATTATGTCACTGACAACATCATCCCACTTATAGAAAAAGGAGTCTTAACTAGTCGAAAAAAGAATTTTCACCCCGAAAAAATTATCACAAGTTTTGCACTAGGCTCCAAAAAGTTGTATGATTTTGTTAATAATAATCCCTATATTGAATTTTATCCATCAGATTATGTATGTAATCCAATATATATAGGAAAGAACAAGAAAATGGTCTCAATTAATTCCGCTCGACAAATAGATCTAACTGGGCAGATTAATGCAGCAACAGAGGGTTATGGATTTTATTCTGGAATTGGAGAGACTATAGATTTCATGAGAGGAGCTGCTTTTTCTAAAGGAGGGAAACCAATCATAATTATGCCTTCCACATCTCGTGATGGCAAGAAATCTAGGATTTTACCACATTTAGATGAAGGTGCGGGAGTAATGTTGTCTCGAGGAGACGTGCACTATATAATAACTGAATGGGGTATAGCATATCTCCATGGAAAAACCATTCGAGAGCGAGTTCTTGAACTTATCTGTGTTGCTCATCCAAATTTTAGAAAATGGCTATTGGATGAAGCAAAGAAACTGAATTATATTTATTCAGATCAAATATTACCGTGTGACGATGAAGGAAGAATATGTAGATATCCTTCAGAATATGAGACTATATCGACTCTACGGGGAGGAGAGAAGGTTAAAATTCGCCCGGTTAAGCCTACTGACGAACCATTATTAAAAGAAATGTATTATTCTTTGAATGAAACAGACAGATAC
Source organism: Promethearchaeota archaeon (assembly GCA_016839745.1). Classification (GTDB taxonomy): domain Archaea; phylum Asgardarchaeota; class Lokiarchaeia; order Sigyniarchaeales; family SOKP01; genus SOKP01. The sequence continues at coordinate 17,388 of JAEOTS010000075.1, read as the reverse complement.
TTAAGATTTTTCGAAGTAAGAAAAGAATTTACCCATTCTAAGACGCAAAGTGAAGTAAATATCGACTATAACAATGTGTTTTCAATTGGAGCTTTTCTTGGTGAAATTGGGAGTGAAGAAATGATCGGGAACGCTACCTATTACCTTAATCTTCAACTCAATATGGCGGAGTATAGTTTTTTAGTAAGGGAAGATTATCGCGGAAAAGGCTTGGGTTCTTTTTTATATCAACATTTAATCATTATAGCGAAAGAAAAGGGAATAAAAGGCTTCTATGGCAATATTCACATTCAAAATAAAAGCACAGTACAGATCATCAGAAAAGGGGGTTATACTAAGATTAAACCTCCAGAAGCGGGAGAAAAGGAACTTTTTTACGAAGTATTTTTCGACAAGGAAAATTCGATGGAATAAATAATCAAAATTTTTAACTTATTCTTTTCATTATAAAAACTACTATCTTATGAATTTTAAATATACAGATTATCACGTCCATACCAAATGGAGCGCAGATATTCAAGAAAATGGTCCGGTCTTCAACGATTATTTAGAAATTGCTGAAAAAAATAGAATTAATATCTGTTTTCTTGAACATTATGAATTATACTACATTGAACGAGATAAGACAAATCCGTTTTATAATAGTAAAATAGATGATTATCTAGAAGAAATTGACCAATTAAAAGAGAATTATAATGGTATCCTTGGTGGACTTGAAGTTGAATATTACCAGGACAGGGAAACTGAACTGAGGGAGTTCATGGACGATTATGAAAAAGATTTGGACTTTATAGGAGGGACAGTTCATGAATGGATTTTCAATTACCCTATAACAAGTAGAGCAAAATTAGTAGAATTATTAGAAAAGATACAAATGAAGCAGGTGATAGACGATTACTTTAAGGTGTATAAAATGATGATTGAATCAAAAATCTTTAAGAATGTATGTCATCTAGATACAATTTACCGCTATATTAACGAAAATGACCTAAAACCTTCGGATGATTGTGATACTACAGAAGAGAGAGTTCTAAATCTTGGTAGATTATGCATCAAAAATAAAGTTCGCATAGAATATAATTTGTCTGGAATAAGATTTCCTATCAATCGCTCCTTCCCTTCTAAGGAAGTTGTAAAGCAATTAAAATCAGAACGTGCGAAATTCTTCATTGGCTCCGATTCACATTCGCTCGAATTTTTTGAAGAAACAATTCCCAAAGTAAAACAAGCTTATGAATTTTTAGGGTTGATTAATTAAAGGGCGCAAAAAACATGGAAACCAAAAAAATCTTTAACAACCTTGATACTTGGGATCAGAAAGTCATTTTAAAATATAACGGTTTTGGAGGAAAACCATTTACTATAATTTTAAAAATACTATCTTTTTTTGGTAGAGAAACAATTTGGATGTTGTTAATGGTTTTTTACTTATTTATATTTTATGATCCGTTGTTATTCTCGCACATTACTTCAATATTTTTACTTGGAGTCGTAATAATTGCTCCAATAAAAAAATGTATGAATCGAGACAGACCTTTTGAATCACTAAAAGATATTAAGGTTCTCGAGCGAAAACCAACATCGAGGAGTTTTCCTTCTTGGCACGCATATAATGTCGTTTCTCAAGGATTGTTATTGGCATATTTATTAAACTCATTGTTAATAGCAATTACAGTTTTAATTTTTGCCGCGATAGTATCATTTTCCAGAATTCAATTAGGAGTTCATTACCCGAGTGATGTCATATTTGGATTTTTCATCGGATTTTTTGGATTTATTTTAGCTATAACCTTTGTTGCGCCTTTATTGATGAGAGTAATCTTATTTTTTGAGCTTATCATTGGGAGTCAAATTCATTATCAGATTATTAATCCATTGCTTTTAAAAAATATCTTTTATACACTTCTAGTGCTAGGATTAATAATTGTAATAGTTGTTCTTGCAATTCACAAAAGGATTCAAGAAGCTATTGGAAAGCAAGAAAAGTAGTAAAAAGCAGTTATAAGTTCAGCTTTCGCTTCTTTTCGAATAGTTGTTTTAACTCATTTAGAACAGTTGTCCTAGAATCACCAGGTCCTCCCGGTGTTGACGGATCGTTTGGTGGAGCTAAGCTTATTGGTACTCCACTTTGAGCCATCTGAAATGCACCACTTTCAATTGCCCGCAATCTATTATCTAGTTCAGATAATTGTTTAGAAAGGCTTTCTGATAACCGTATAACAGCATTCATGGTTTCCTCTAAAGTCTTTCCTAAACCCTCAACTTTTCTCAAAGTTGGGCTTGTTAGAGAATCAGTAGATCTCATAACTTCCTTAATGTATTTCGAAAACTCAGGTTCGTTAGTTATTAGGGAAAAAATTGAAGTCAAATAAGCCTCGTAATCGCAGTCATATGTAGTTAATAATTGATTGAGGTTATCTTTTAGGAGTTCGATATTCAATAAGGTTTCGGGGTCGCGTTTTAAATCGGGATCGCATTTATGTATATATATTAATACAAATGGTTCCTCTTCTAATGTCGATAAGATTTCTAGTATTTGTTCAAAATACTCAAATGATTCGGCGTATCTCTCAGGATCTTGAACATCAATTACATAGATCAATAAATCAGTTTGTAGAAAATATTGTTCTGGTTTATCAAAATATTTGCTTCGATACTGAGCTTGTCCACCAAAATCCCATATATAAAGATCTATATCAGAGCTTTCCGTTTCGATATGCCGACGATCTACCCCCTTAGTTGGCGTCAAATTTGCTAAATCGTTAATACCTAACCGTCCTCCAAACTTGCTCAAAATTGCTGTTTTTCCCGCATTATCTAATCCTATTACGATTACTTTTTGAGCTGATTTTTGGAGAATCTCTCCCTCGTCTACCATATTGGTAATGATTGAGCTAATAAAAATTGCTTTCTTTACGGATTTTTCAAGTTCTGGATTCTCTGCTTTAAGGGCAGTGACTTTTCTATCATATTCTTCTTGTAATTCGGTAACTTCGAGAGGATCCTTTGTTTCTCCGAAAATTTTTAAATTTTTGAATGGATTTTCCCTATTCAATTTGGAAATTTCTTCAATTTTGGATATTTTTAGAAGGTCTTTTAAAATTTTAGCATCGTTTTTAGAAATAAATTTATAAGAGTGAACGGGTAATTTTTTTATTTCCTCAACGGTTTTAAATTTATCTGCTTTGGTTACTTTTGGATCGAGAAATTTTGAAAAAATACTTATAATATTTGCGATATCGGACGACATTATGGTAACAATTTTTATTAATTTGTATTTATTATTTTAGAGTTTTAAATAAAATAATCATTATTTACGAATCTTTTAAGATAATAGTTAAATAGACTAAGATTTAAATCTTCACTACAGCTATTAAATTAAATTGATTAAGATTTAAATATATAGTTTATTTTAAATATAATACTGAAATTGAATAATCCCAATATTTGCATTTAAGTTAAACAGTAGATATGCCGTCAAGTTTTGAAGATAATGGATTTTTTGACGAGAAGGAAGAAGAATCTTGTTGTGACTCGCCTAAAATCAGTGAGGAAGATGGATTCTACGTATGTTTAAATTGCGGTTCAGTCTATGGAAGAATTCTAGACGATTCACCGCGTAGAGCTTTTACACAAGAAGAAATCCAAAAAAGAAAAAGTAACGAAAGGGTTTATAGTCCTATTGGTCCACGGACGATTATTAGAGGTAGTAGAGATGCACGAGGGACTTTATTAAGCCCAAAATATAAATCTAAATTTAATAGACTTGCAAAAATTCATAGATCCTTAACTACTTCTTTCGAGCGAAACCTGTGGATTGCCTTACCAAATTTACAGCGTTTACAAAAAAGACTAGGCATTCCTGACACAGTTGCTGAGGACGCTCTAAGAATATATACTCAAACGGTCAAAAAGAAGCTAACAATGGGAAGGAGTATCGATACTCTCCTCTCAGCTTCCATTTTTTGTGCACTTAGAGTTCATGGGATTCCAAGAACGGTAGAAGAAATTACGAAAGTTGCTCAAATTCCAAAAAAGAAAGTAATTAAGAGTTATCGATTAATATTAATGGAAGTTTTACCAAAATTAAATTTAAAAGTCCAACATTTCGGACCAATTCGCTATGTGGATAAATTTAACGACGAACTAAAACTTTCAATGCAATGTAGAAATACTGCTGTTAAAATAATAGAAAAGGCTCAAGACAGTGGTTTTAATTCTGCAGGAAAAGACCCTAAAGGAATTGCCGCGGCAGCTATTTATATAGGCTCCAAAATGTGTAGCGAAAACCGCACTCAAAAAGAAATTAGTAAATTAGCACGTGTTACTGAAGTCACCCTGAGAATGCGAGTAAAAGACCTTATGAAATATGCTAATATGGTATAACAGCTTGTTATAGTGTAATTTCAATTAACTCTTTCTCTTCTTCAAATAAAGGCAAAATCTCTAATAAATCGTATATTTTCGTAAGATATTTGTTTATTTTATATGAAATTACATCAAGGATAAAATCTACACAAAGGATGTAGTAGGTATCTTCCACAAGTTTCTTATTAAGACCCAACAAATCAAGGAACTTTCTAATATCTGATCTTATTTTCATTGGTGACTCATTGGCTTTTATGAGGGCTAATCCGTGTAATAGAATCATTAACGAACTAGTCCTAAAGTCTCTTCTCTTAGATATACTTTGAGCTAACCTTAAGTATTCTAGCCCAACTTCCTTATAAGACTTTATTTCAAGTAAGGGAATTACATCTTTATAATACCTTTTTTTCATGGGGTTTCGTTGTTTTAGGAATTCTGGTCTTTCTCTCCTAACATCCCCCATTTTTTGTAGTAGTTTGCTATATTTTTGGTCTACTAAGATAGCAAACTTTTGCATTTCCCCTACTTCTTCTCTTGACAATTTATCCTCTATTAAGTCGCTTTTTTGTTCTTCTGATCTAATAGATTCTAACAATGAAATTTCAGGATCATAAAGAACTAATTTTTCGATTAGAAGGTCAACACATATATTAATTATTAGCAAATTATCACTTTCTAAAGCGAGAAGCAATTCTTTTAAGATTTTTATCTCGGGTAAATCTTCAAAATCAGCTTTAAATTCTTTATATTTTGTTAGTATAGCATTTAATTGTGTTTTAGCTGTAAAAACATCTTTAATTTTGATTATTATGAATATGCTTAATATCAAGCCTAATGCTGCTTGCCTATAGAATTTTTTTTCTATCAACCTAGGAATTGTATCTTTATAGTCGCTAGCAGCTACCTCATTTTTTTGGTTAGATAAATCTTCTAAAGCTAATTTCCAGTATTGATTTTTCATCAATTTTCTTTTAGCAATTTCCTTCTTTTCTTTCGGGATATTTTTCGCAAGTTCAATAATATTTTCTTTTTTATATTCAGTTTCAGCAATTTCCCTTTCCATATCTTCAGGTTCGAGAGTTTTAAGTGATTTACCTAAGGTTTCATAAAGAAGATTGACTTCTTCGTCAAACAGTGGTAAAATTTCCATAAAATCAATTGATTCTTGAAGCCTAATAGGATCACCCAATTTTTCAATATCTAAAATGTATTCAACCAAAGACACCGAAAAAGTTTCTGATAATGATTTTTCTAGGCTTCCTAATTTAAGTTTTATAAAGATAAGAATTTTGTGAAACTTTACAATCTGGTTTTGTTTTATATGCATTAGTAGGATTATTGCTAAGGACACTCCCGCTAAGTCAAGGTTATTTCTGTCAATCAAACGAGTTACGCTTTCTTTATAACTGTTAATAGCCTTATCATAATCTTTTTTATCCAAATACATTAGAGCATCATTAAGATAAGCTCTCAGTGCTTTTCTTAGTTTTAATAATCTATCTCTATCTTGGCGAGCTTCTCTTGCTTTATTCTGAATAATCGAAAGCCTTTCTTTCGAAATTTCTCCTCTGGAAGTTTCCTCAGCCTTCTTAGCCTCAGTAGCGCTTTTTACAGCATCGAGTTTTTCTATTTTTCTGTTAAGTTCTGTCTTAAGAAATTTACTCTCAATCATATCGGAGATAGCATGAGCTAAAGATAGCTCATCAAGTTCGGTATAAATTTCTGTTATTCTCTCATATATCTTATCGAAGTTTAATTTGCGATTATCTAAATACATTAATGAAATTTCTTCTGCTTTATTAATCAACTTTAAAGCGGCATCTATAGCGTTTTTGGTATTGTTATTATTAACTATTTTCATTGCCTCAGATTTAACCGAATCAATAAATTTCTCGCTAACTTCCTTAGATTGTTCATAAAGTAATTGTTCTCTAAAAACAGAAATGAAATTTATTAGTACATCTTCACTTATTTTAAAATCGCGTTCTTTAATAATATCATTCAGTTTTTCTAAAATAATTCGTAGCTTATTCCTAAGATAAATTTTTTTTGCTTTCTTTGATAAATCATAATACATTTTAAAAAACTGGTCGAATTGCTTTCCGATTAATAGGATATCTAAAGCTTTCTTTATCATTTCATTATGGATTTCTTCCCTTCCAACTCTTTTCAAAAATTCTACCTGAACTTTCACATGCTTAGCGGCTTTAGAATAATTATTTTCCTCAATAAATTGATTAGCTTCTTTAATAATCTGTGTATTAATTTCTTTAAAGATGTTTAACTCATATTCTATGAAACTATTTAGAACATCTACACCTTTTTCGATGTTTTCTTCGATTTGTTTTTTAATTAATTCTTTATTTTCTTTCTCAACTTTATAACGCAGATCAGTTAATTTTTTCTTTAATTTTAAGGTATTTAGACTATTGATTAGTATGTCGGCATTACCAAAATCGAGTTTATTTATGAATTGTGTAATTAAGCTTTCAAGATGAGAATCAAGATTTGGCATTTTAATGTTGTATGTTTCCCAGATATTTTTAATCTCGTCGTAAGTTTGTTTGGCACGAATCTGTTGCTCCTCTTTAATATAGATTTTCAATAGGCTTACTAACACTTTGATTTGTTTGTTAGCAAAATGTTCCAAATCATCAAACAAACCTTCTTGTTGATATGTGGAGATCGCTCGGTACAATTGATCTCGAGCAAGTATAAAATTATCTTCTTTAATTAAAAAATCTGCAGCAGCAATAATTTTTGCCGTTACTCCTCGTAGGATAAGAAGCGCTTGATCGTGAGGGAGATTATTGAGAATATTGAAAGCGTTTTCAACTCTGCAAGCAGATATATAAGAGTTAATCGCTAACTTAAAAGACTCGCCCATTAAGGTGCTGTCTCTAATTTCTATTGCGGACCATTGAGCTGCGGCTAGATATTGTTTTGCGGCTTGAACAAATTTACGCTTGTTAAACAATTTATTACCTTCTAAAACCATAGATTCAGCGTATAATCTTTTGAAATTATCCGATTTTTTTTGATCTACACTTTCCAGAATTTGTGAAGCTTCCAAATACAGATTGACTTTTGAATAAAGAAAGGCAGCTTGTTCGCAAATAATGTAATATTCCTCTTTATTGAATATATCAGCAATCAATGCAGCTTTTTTGATAGCTTGAGCTGCAAAAAAATAAAGCTCGGGTTTTTCTTCTTTATTAGCTTTTTTAAAGAATATGTTTGCGAGTTGAATATATATCGGAAATCGCATCCAAGCGTTTTCAAGGTGAAGAGGGGCTGTTCCATTGATCATTGCTAAACACAAACATTGTAAAGCTTGGTAAAATTCTCTAGGTTGAAGATTAACAAATGCCTCTATATCAAAATACTCGAACCATGTGTCTTCTAGTAGTTTGTTTACAGATAAGGGGAGGATTCCTTGTAGATCGTAGTACATTAAAATGATTGGAATGTTTCTTTTAACTGATCTAATATCGTGAAAAATAGAATCGAAAATTTCTATTTCTTCTTTATTTAGCGGATTTATAAAATATATGACCCCATCTGCGGTCTTTAGCATTTCATCAAAATCAGATTCAGTGTTAGTAATATCGGTTATAGCATTTATTTCCAAATCGCATATATCATCGAATGCGTTTACTTCCTTATACCATTCTAAATAAGCTCCTTTGTTTTCGCCTTCTTCTCCGAGCGCTCTAAGAGCGTAAAAAGAAATTGCTTCTCCATCTAACCCAAGTAATAGAATTTTGAAAATATAGCGCATAAAATTAACTTAACTTAGTTATTTTATAATTCAAACCTAATATTATAATAAAACATTATTCCATATTATATACTTTTTTCGTTTCAATGGGAAGACTAAAAGAATTATAAAAAAGTTAAAAAATTTTCAAAATTTTCTTTTCTTAGTTCACCGAATATTTTAATAAAAAAAGTATTTAAAAAAAAAAGCAATTTACTGGGGATCTTCTGTGGAGCATGTTGATAGAAATTGTAATATTATTAAAGAAAGGATGATTCAGCAAATGGAACAATCTCTTAAAAAAGGTCGAAAACTTATAGATACGGAACTAGATGCGGGATTTTTAAACTTCGTAGTAAGACCAGTTGTTAAAGCTTTTTACGATTTTTGGGCCATGCATGACGCAAGGAAGGGAACCTTGAAGCAAATAGATGTGACACTTGATGCTGGAAGGAAATTATTGTTAAATGGTAATTCTGAGGAGGGTTTTAACAGTATCATAGAAGAATATTTCCCAAAATATCTAAAAGGTGATCAAGTCACATATCAATGTAGTAAACACCATAAAAACTACGATAAGCTAAAAGAAAATGCAAAGGAAACATTTATAAATTATCTCGAAGAAGTAAGAACTTTTCTTAGTGTTGAAGAAGATATAACTGAATACGCAGATCTTGCTAAGTTTGCATTCAAAACTAAAGAAATAGCCACTATGAATTTAATGAAGCAATTAGAGTTCACAGAGAGGGGAATCAAAATAATTGAAGAGGATCCATCTATTCTATCTTTACCTGTAGGTAAGAAGATAATTATCAAATCGCTAAGAAAAGGATTCGAAGAGACCAAAAACGAATTTTTAGAAGCTATAGACGATACCTATGATTAATAATAGTTAAAACATTAAATTATGAGACATTATCATTAAAATAATAGAAAAAGATACAAAAAACGAGATTTAACAATCAAGGGAGAAGTAATAATGAGTCATATACCAAGAAACTATAAAATCGTTGAAGAAAAGATGATTTCAACAACTGACTTGTCACTAGGCTATGGTAGAGATTTAATTGATACGGAGTTAGATACCGGAGCATTTAATTTTGTTGTGAAACCAATAGTGAAAGCTTTCTATAAGCTCTGGAGCGATAATAACGCTCGTGTTGGGACGTTAAAACAAATTAAAATCGCGTTAGATTCTGCTAAAAGGCTACTTGAAAATGGGGAGATTACAAAAGAAAGATTTGATGATGAGATTAATAAAAACTTTCCTAGTTATTTAGAAAATGACCAAACTGATAAACAGTGTAAAAAAGATCATGAACGCTATAAAGAATTGAAAGAAATTACTAAAAAGTCTTTTATTTCCCAAGTAGAAGAATGTATCCTATTTTTGAATATAAAAGAAGAGGTAAAAAATTACGACGAATTATCAAGAGCTGCCTTTAAGACAAAAGAAAAAGCTTACGAAGCTTTAAAGAGACAATTAGATTATAATGAAGATGGTATAGCAATAGTGGAGGAAGATGATAGCATTCTAAATGTTCCCGCGGGTAAAAATATTATAATTTCCGTTCTTCGCAAGGGCTTCGAAAAAACGAAGAAGAGCTTAATAGAAGAACTTGATTTCATTTTTATCAATTAATCTTAAGTTTTTTTATCTATTGTCAGTTATATTTAAATGCGATTAGTATGAGTGATAACTCATTTGACACAAAACCAAAAACGAGCTTACGATTCATTTTTGTGAATATCCTCGTTATACTTTTTATTATTATGAGTTATATTTACATTTCTGAAGCATTTGGTTCAATTTCTACCCCTTTTATTGAAAATAACGAGTTTTCATTAGTATTTGGAGTTAGTTTATTAGTATTTGCTTTTTTCTCAATATTATCAGGTCCTATTCAAGCGTTTATGGCGGGATTTTTTGGTGAACTTTTATTCCAACTAGCATTCTACACTAGAGTTTATTTAGATTGGTGTTTTATTATTGCTATATTCGGTTTTGTTGCGGGAATTTACAAATATAAACCTTTAAAATATCAAAACATTAAAAATGTTCTTTTTACTTTTTTCGTTATAATTATTGATTCTTTTGCTGTAATGTTTTTTATAATTTCCTGGCAAATTTTATTTTTTTCAACTACACTACAATTTACAACTATATTTATTAATTTTGGCTTCAAATTTTTCTTAGAAGCACTTCTATCCGTTACTTTTATAGTACCCCTTCTTTTAATCATTTACGATAAAGCACTAGCCCTAAAAGAACGCCATCTCTACTACCTACTTCTAACTCATCACCCCGTATCTGCGAGTGACCATACATTCTATTTTCAATTTGGAAGAACAAAGGTTTATTTATGCTCTAGATGTTCAGGTATGATAATTGGAATAATAATGTCTGTTTTTTTTACTTATTTAGTTCAGCAAATACTTGGAACTCAATTTAGTCCTGAATTAGCTTTATTTATAATAATTGTTTTTCCAATACCTGGATTAATCGATTGGGGTACTCAGAAACTTCTATTTAGGACTAGTACTACAGAATCTCGATTGTTTACAGGATTTATTATCGGAGTTGCTGCCCATTTCATTTCATATACGGGAGAATATTATTTCCTTACATTAATTATTGTTACGTTCTATTTTAGTATACTTATCATCTTAATTTTTTTAGGTCAGAAAAAATTGATGAGGGAATTGAATAAGGAATTAACCCAAGAACCTACTGAAGAGCTTGATTTTGGATAGTACTTAAAAATTAATTACTTAAGTAGTTAATATGAAAAATATTATTTTTATTCACGGTCTCGAAAGTTCGGGTAAAGGCTTTAAAGGATTATATTTAAAAAAGATGATTCCAGAAATTCTTACTCCTGATTTCGTAAAATTTGACCCAAAAAGAACGCTTGATGACCTTCTTAACGCAAGAATGGCTCAATTAAACACAATATTAAGTGAAAGAAATTTATGGGTAATAATAGGCTCAAGTTTTGGAGGACTAATGGGTGTACTATATTGTCTCCAAAATCCAAAAAGAGTTAAACGGTTAATATTATTAGCACCTTATTTAGCGACTACATTATTGAAATGGGATAATCATTCTCCAATCAATATACCAGTAATAGTATTTCACGGTAAATATGATGAGATAGCGAAATTCAAACCATCTCGAGAACAAGCTTACAGATTATTTACTAATCTTGAATTTAACGCAACGGAAGATGATCATAATCTTAATCAAACAGTGGAAAAGTTAAATTGGATAGATTTAACTACGTAATTACTAAAAAAGGATTAGCCCAATAGAATTTATCTAAATTTTAAAAGATTTTTTTAAAAATTGGACCCCATTATTTTTATATTCACATTCCTACTTCTTTTAATTAATATTTTATTTTGCTAATAGAGTTATGTTTTAAAATTACAGATACTTGAGAAATGATTTTTAATAATAATTGGATGTTCTTCGCTTTCTTCAAGAGTTCTTCGAATTCAAGAAATATAATTCTTCGGAAAAATGCAAAAGATAATTGATAATTATTCCAAAATTAAAAAAATTAAATAAAATTATTAATATATAAGTGTGAGGTTTAAATGGATAAACTTTATATTTGTCGCAATTGCCAATATGTTTTTCCAAAGGAATTATCAAAACTTATAGAATCTAAGGTTCAAGTTTACTGTGAAATGTGTGGAACCCCTTTTTCGTTATCAGGTGTAAGTTTTAAACAAGCTTCTGTAAGAGGGTCAAGAGTAGCGATTCATAAACATACCAAATATGGGATTGTTGATAAAGAAAAATCTAACCTTGACAAAGCAATAAAGAGTTTAAATAAGTTTGATTATATTCCTATTATATTTTTTTCTATCATTACTTTAATATTAAGCTTACCCAATTTCTATACTCCTGGGGGAATTTTGCTAATTATAAGTCCGTATCTACTTGTAGTTAGCAGTTTATTAATAATTATATACAACTCTCGGTTTATATCCCCACGAATTAATTCTAATAGTTACGATGAAATAACACTTGATGCAATTTGTTACGGTATATTGGGTTGTATTATCTATGGTACAGGTGTAATCATCTTAATAAAGGGAATTTTAATATTTATTTACTCTACCACGGACTCTGAAAGGGGGGATTACAAGTTATATCGATTTGGTCTTAAATTAAAAAATTCTATCAATAATTTCTCTGCTAAAGCTGGTTTTGTAATCCTATTACTTGTGTTAAATGGGGTATACTTTAGTGGTTTTGAAATAAGCGCTATTACTATTATCACATCATTTTTTAATGATTATATCCTGGCTTTAATCCTCACATCTTTTATTTTAATATCGCTTATTGTTTTGATTATAGATTTAAAATTAAGGAAGAAGATATACAATAAAATTGAGTTTACTGGAGTTGATGTAGTTCGAACATTCATTTTAGGAGTACTAGGTACAGTTTTCTTAAACTTAGGGATATTCATCTTGTTAAAATCTATTTTATTACTTGTACTTTTTGTGGGAAAGCCAATTGATTTAAACGGAAGACTCCTGATAAAAAAACCCGAAACTAAAATGGTTCCAGTTCAAAAAGAATTACTAGAGGGACCAAAAGAAGAACAAATAATAAAGGAAGAAATACCATCTGAACAATCTGAATTTATAACACCAGAACCGAAAGTTCAAGTAATTAAATCTGAAGAAAAACCTCCAGAAGAAGAAATAGAAGAAGTTATAACTGTTGAAGAAGATTATGAAAAAAGAATAACCGAAGAGGACCCTACCCAATTAAAAGAAAAAGATAAAGAAGAAGAAGTTATTAAATTAAGGCTTCACGAATCGCTTTTACCAGTTAAAAACGAGAAGGATAGGAAAGTTGTTAAAGAGTATTTCTCTAAAATTTTTAATATCGTTTCTAAAGATATAAGAAAGCAGATTTCGGAAATTGATATTCCTAAAAAAGAGCGAAAGAAATTATTAAGGGAATTAGCGTTCTTGGCTGAAGAAGAACAACTGAATTATATTGAAGTATTGAGAGATCTATACGAAGAAATTCCAAAAAAACTAATTGCGAGAATACGCAAGCTTCCTAATGTTAAACCAGAATATTACGATAAAATCGTAGAAGAATTGAAATATATGGATAAAGAACAGCAAATTGAATTTTTACAATTTTTAGAAAAACACGCCTAATTTATAAGAAGAACCTTCATTGAAAAAATGTCGTTAGAAAGAAGAAGAGAAACGAAGGAAAATAGAGTAGAAAAAGAACTAGAAGGAAGTTCATTTAGGCGATTAGATTTTACTCCTTTACAAGGTTTTGAAGTTAAGAAAAAAGAGCAGGTAAAAGACCAAGATACGACAGTCACAGAATTAACTGTTATCGAAAAAGATGTTTTGAGTATTGCTCAAGAAATTTTGAAACTAAAACGTTATGACGCTGATTTTGATATTGATGTTTCTTCTGAAGCAGAATTGCAGAAGTTTCCAATTATTGAAAAGTTGTATGCTAAGAGCATAGCGAAACTCGCATATAGGAAGGGTTATAGCAAAGAAGAAATATTTTTAACTATTAGAAGTTTAGAAGAAAAGAATTGGATCGTAACTAATGAACGAAGAACAAAACTAGAAATTCTAAATAATGAAAAACTAGTTAAAATCCTGAAATTCATAGAAAAGAATCCGGGGATTCATGCCAGGAACGAAAAGATCGAAGAAGAATTAGAAATAACGAGAACCCCGTTCTTAAAACACATAATGACATTAGAACGATTTAAACTTATCAGATCGAAAAAATTAGGAAAATCTCTACATTATTTCTTAGCAGATGTTCCAGAAGAATACGACAAATATAAAGTGATTTTCTCAAATCCTTTAATTCCAAAAATAATAGAAGAAATTTTTAAAAACGAAGGAATAGCAATTTCAAAGATAGGAGAAATCCTTGACGTTTATTCTGGGACGATTCAATATCACATGAAAAAATTAAAAGATTTGGATCTTATCAAATCCGTCAAAACTCAAAAAGAACAAAAGATACATGTCGTCAATGTCGAATTACTTACCAAATTTAACGAGTTTTTTGATGAACCAGATTTTTCTGAGTTATTAAAAGGTTTATAATTTTATTTAATTTAGAGCGTGTGTTGTATTTTTGGGAGTGCGTTAATTAATATTTTAATAGCGTTATCTATCCCAGTTTCCATATCTGGATGGATTTCGTTTGAATTTAATAAGTCATACTGAGGGTGTCCGGGTAAATCTGATACGGAAAGTATTGAGGCAACTTTCATGTTATATAACCTCGCTAATAAAAACAGAATTGAGCTTTCCATATCAATTGCTTCGACATTAACAGCTTTAAGACCTCTGATAAATTCAAAAGTTTCGCAAAATAATGCGTCTGTGGTCCAAAGGTTTGATTCTCTTAGTTTACTAGGATTGTACCCTCGAGTTTCGTTGACTAATAACTCTCTTAAGATTTCATTTGGTTTAGAGATAAAAATGGTTTGAGGACCAGCGATTAAATTTTGAATAATTGATAATGGATTTTGAATTGAATCTAAACTGTTTAACAAGGTTGGATTGGCTCTTAAGTATTCAGAACTCGTTCCATCACCACAATAAGCCGATTTTGGTATCACAATATCGCCAATATTTATCGGATTATTCTCTCCATAAATTCCACCGCAAAAATCTACCCTTACAACTATTTTTGCCTTGGATCTCTTCAAACATTCTAATGTAAGTGCCGCGTTGGGACATCCTACTTGAGATCGAATAACACTCACACTAATTCCATTTAAAATTCCATTGTATACTCTTCCATATACTATTTTGTTATGTAATTTATTTACAATCTTTTTCATAACTAACTTTACTGCGGGTAAAAGAACTATTTCATTAATATTCGAAGGTTTAGTTTCCAAAATCATCCTGACTATTTTTTCGTCTACACTAATAAATTTCAAACCCAAATTGAGTATTTGACTTTTAATTTTATTCAACATTTTTTTTTCCTAAAGAATTTGATATGTTATACTAATTATATTTTATAAGTTAGTTCCTAATTACTAATATACTTATAATTCTAAATAATAATTTTTAATATCTAGTAGATACATTAAACTATAATTATAAACTACATGGATACGAATAAAAAAACGCGGTTCTCTGTAATGACAAATCCATATATTACTGATAACAAAATAACAAATAAGTTTGTTGAAAACTATTCTAAAACAACATATCGAATAATAGGGAAAAATAAACATACTTCGATTAAACCATGTCATTGGTTAGAACAAAAATTAATGACTGGGAGAGATAATAGAAATTGCTATAAAGGTGTTTTTGGTGTTCAAAGCCACAGATGCTTACAAAATACTCCTTCGATGCCATTCTGTAATCAGCAGTGTGTCTTTTGCTGGAGAGATATTGAACTCGGGAATTTAAGTAGCGAATTTAGCGTAGAACCAGATGAACCTAACGATTTAGTTAACGAAATGATTCGTCACCATCAAGATATTATAAAAAACCATTTACCTTTGAGGAGATATCTTGAAAATTACGATATTATGGTTGATCTTCTTAATTTTATGTTAGAAAATAGGGAAAATCAAAGTATAAATACTCTTTCAAAAGGACTTCATGTTAGTAAAAATAAAATTGAGCGGGCTTTTAATTTATTAAAAAATCAAGAGTTTCTCATACCAACAGATAACTCATTAAAGTTTTTTAAACTTGATGATGAAATCTCGTGCTGCATAGACTCCAGAGATGAAATTGTCAAGTTAATCAATTTGTCTTTAACAACTCCAGACGAGATTATGCAAACTCATAGTGAAGCTATGAATCCTAATCACGCAGCAATATCTCTCGATGGTGAACCATTTTTATATCCAAAATTAGATGGATTAGTAAGTGAGTTTCGTAATCGAGATATGACTTCCTTTATTGTAACTAACGGCACATTACCAAAAAGAATTGAAAGTTTAAACTCATTGCCATCCCAACTCTATATAACCTTACCTGCACCAAACGAGACGCTATATAAAAAAATTTGCCGCCCTATGATTAAAAAGGGGTGGAGTAAAATATCAGACTCTTTAGATTTAGTTGAAAGCTTATCTTGTAGAACTGTAGTAAGATTAACGGCTGTAAAAAATCTGAACCTATCCGATAAATTTATGGAGGATTATGTAAAAATAGTTGAGAAGGTAAATCCTAATTTTTTTGAAATTAAAGGTTTTACACTTCAAGCGAGAGCACTAAACATACAGGAAAGATTAAAAAGTGACAAACCTATTCAATATTATTTCCCTACATACGAAGAATTAGAATCTTTAGCTCTCAAATTCGAAGAAATAGGAAATTTTCCTTTAATTTATAAAAATAAGGCGAGTAGGGATTTCTTGTTTGCAATAAATTGGGAAAAGAAAAAAGATCCTGTTATTACAAAACCGTAATTCCTTAAAAGGAGTTTTTTACCCTACTTTTTGAAAGGACAAATTAATTGCTCGTTTTAATTTATCTAAATTTGTTCTTTTTATTGCAGAGAACTCTAAATAAGGTATTTCCTCATAATTCCTAACTTTTTTATCAAATAATTGAACTAAATTTAATCCATAATCCATAGCAGAATTAATCAATAATGATATTATTCTTTTCTTATCGAAAACTGAAACTTTATCTATTTTATTTAAAATAACAAGAAGAGGTATTTCAAATTCCTTTAGAAATTTTATTAATTCAAAAGTTAGAGGAATTGTGGTATCGCTTTCTAAGTGATATTTTTTTAACTCATCTTCTATCCTTAAGAAATTCAATACTACTAAACTAAAAAAATATTCATCATGGTGTTTTTCGATATGGATGACTAATTGTTTCTTTATGTGTTCTTCTCTTCGGCGACTGGAACTATTCATATACCCAAACCCGGGTAAATCTACGATTTTGTAAGGCATTTGAGGAAATTCAATAGATTTTATCATGAGTGTGCTTCCCGGTTGTTTACCTACTTTGCCCTTAAACTTTTTTGGACTTGGTAGTAATAGTCTTGTTATCGAGCTTTTTCCTACATTTGAATTTCCGATTATTAGCAAAGAAGGTTTGGCTGTCATGACTTAGAATACTCTTATATTGGTATATCGATAATATTTGCTTATTAATTAAATATTTTTAACTTTATTAACATTCAATGTTTCCTATGTTAAGAAATTCTTAAATAAGGGATAAAGAGAATTCGGTTATTAAAAATT
>JAEOTS010000074.1 GCA_016839745.1 Promethearchaeota archaeon | reverse complement strand
TAAAGCAAAGTTTTACTATTAAGAAGTATGACTTCTCTTCGCTAGAGCAAGTTGAAGAAATCAAAAAGGAACTCTTAGGAAAAAGAATTCTAATCCTTAATGCAGCAGATATATTAAAAAGTATCGATATCACTAAACTTAAAAGAGGAATAGAAGATTTAAAATCATTTTTAAGAGAAAACGGGGGCTCCATGGCTCGACTTGGAGATCAATATTTAATCCTAACACCAAACTCTTGCGTTAAAATTTCCAATTAATAAATTAGAGAAAATAAATTTAACTTCATAAATTCACCCTCTTATTTTGGTTTTAAGTATTATTCTTATGAAAATCCAAAGAATAATCATCCTTTATATTGAATCCTGTATTGAGAAAACTTAATTTAATACAAAAACTAATTTCATTATAAAAATAGATTAATAAGGTAGATAAATGGAAACGCGGATTTTTGGAAAAACTGGAGCTAAAATTACGCTTATTACAATGGGGGGATGTGGGTTAGGATATGTTGGCCAAAGTGAAGCGGATAAGGCGGTAAAACTCGCAATGGACCATGGAATAAATATGATAGATGTCGCTCCAACCTATGGCAATGCAGAAGTACGCCTTAATCCTTGGATTGAGAAGTATAGAAACAAATTCTTTCTTTCGGAAAAAACTTTAAAGAGAAAAAAGAATGGAGCTTGGAGACAGCTCAATAAATCTTTAGAAAAACTTGGCACTTCGTACTTTGATCTGTATCAATTTCACGCAGTTTCTTCTATGGAGGAGTTAGATCAAATTTTAGGAGAAAATGGAGCCATGGAAGCTTTTCGCGAAGCTAAGGAAACAGGTTTAATAAAAAATATAGGTATTACAGCACATGACGATGTAAGGGTGCTCCAGAAAGCTATCGAGTTATCTGATGATATCGATACAGTCTTACTACCTGTTTATGTCTCAGCGTTAGTAAATCCTAACCCTGTCAATGACTTTAAGAGGATTCTAAAAATTACGCGAGAGAAAAACATAGGTGTTACTGCTATTAAAGCCATTTCTAGGGGCCGATGGCAGGGAGATGCTAATTATAATACCTGGTATGAACCTCTTGATAACCAAGAACTAATAGATCAAGCCGTGTGGTTTACATTGTCCCAAGAAGGAGTTACGACATACTCATTACCATGTGATGTGAGGTTATGGCCGTTAGTGTTAGATGCCGCTACACGATATGAAAAACTTAGCAATGAAGAACAAAAAAATGCTGTTAAAATGGCTAGACAAAATGAGTTTCTACCACTATTTCCGAAATAACTTTACAAATTTAGAGGTTTAACTTTTTTAAAACTAATTGATAAATTTGATCTGTTGTTTTCTTTATATTGTTTTCAATAAATTGAACACCTAATTTAGTAGAAAGTAATGGGGGAATGTCTGACTCGTTGATAAATACGGGAATAATTTTTTTCTTAATTTTAAGAGCTGCTTGCCATTCCATTTGAACTGGTTCTGATTGATTTGCGTTTGCAGAGCAAAATATAAGAAAAATATCGCACTTTGCTAGATTTTTATTCATATATTCATAGATATCATCTTGAAGATCTTCTTCCCAATAAAATACCTTTCCAATATCAGGATTTTCGGCTAGGAGGTTAGAAATATTTGAAACTTGAAAGTAATCCGAATCAGCAGTGGCATAGCTTACAAAAATCCTAATCTTATCTGTTAACTTCTCTATCTTACTATCTTTCTCTAAAAACATACTTACTTCTTCAGTATATTGCTGAATCTCACCAATTCTAGGAGATTGGCTTGTTTCTATTGGACAGGAAGGTGCTACTATACCTTCAGTACTGCTTGAAATTGATGGTTTTTTAATTGTATTTAAAGCTGAAATTAAAATTTTTTCTTCTTTATTTACTCTTTTTACTCTTGCTATAACCTCCTTCTCTTTATTTTTATATCCTGCTTTATTAAACAATTTTGCAGACGCTTTCAGGTAATCAACTCCAATATTTAATAATTCTTTTCTTTTATCAATTCTTAATTCATAATCTGCTTGGATTAAATGCCAAGCTGCGTCAAAATAAGTGGATATTGCCAAAGCCCAATCAGCAGCATTTTCAAATCCACCTTTTTCATAGGCATCAGCAGCATTCCTCAGAATAGATTTAACCTTTAGAAATAGATTTTTTTTTACATCAATATCATGAGATTTATCAAAATTGCATCCTTGCTCTAAAGCTAAACAAAAATTTGAATTTCCTATTGCTAATAATTTTAATTTGCTTTCTCTGAATAATTCACTAGCTCTTGAAAATAATTCTGCTGACATTGCATATTTATTGGGGTCTTCATAGATTTCGGCAATTTCCATATTCTCCCAAGCTTTACAAAGGTAATATACTGCTTCTAGATCTCCACGCTCACGCTCGATCTTAAACAAAGAGCAAACATCGCTAACTTGGGTTGCAGCAAGGCCAAATCGCTCGGCAGCGTTGAGATGGTCACCCTCCTTTGCTAACATTCTTGCTTTTTCAAGATTTATTCGAGCTGAGCAGTAATCCATTCTTATACTTGCTATTTTCTCGAGTTTTTTTAATTCTTTTAACGGCTTTTCCATCTTTCTTTTATATCTTATAGCCATCTTAGCAATCCTAAAATTATCTTCTGCTTCCTGAAAGCATTTTATAGCTTCCTGAAAATTCTCAAGTTTACTGTATTGCTCCGCATTTTCAAGAATTGCCCAAGAATAGAAATATGAAGCTTCGTGATTATAATCGGGTAATTCTCTAAGAATATTACAAGCTTTTTCATATCCTGTTTTTGCAATTAGATGTTTTTCTCTTTTATGGTTTGCTTTTGCATTTTCGATTACACTCCAAGCATTAGCATAATTGATTTTATTATTAACTCTATCTTTCAGGGGTTTATATTCAATTGAGGAAAGTGAATCCTCATGAGCGTTTTGTGCTTTTTCATAATATTCTGCAGAAATCATATGATTACCTAAACGATCTTCTAAACGAGCTATATATTCATAGCAAGCAGCGCTATAATATAGATAACCTTTTTCTGATGCCTCTTTTATTACACGAAGAAAAAGTTCCCTTGCTTCCATCAAGGGTTTTTCTTCAATAATTAGTATTCCTAATTCCTCGTAAAGCAGACCTAAACGTAATTGTGCTGCAAAATATACACTATCAGACTCAATTGCATATTTAGTATTATTGTTTTGAGCTTCTATCGCAATTTTTAAATGATTAATTTTTTCCTCCTTGTTTTTAACTATTTCTGCCATAGTTTTATTAGCTCTATAAATCGATTCAAAACCAGCGGATCTAACATTTCCTCCTTTATATGTCTTAGCTGAATTTTCAGCTTGATCTGCATAGTAGAACATCTTTTCAATATACTCCTTTTGAGGATCATCTTCCTCAGCAACGATAACTAAGATTGAATATAAATTAGTTAATATTTGATAAGTAAGAGCAAAAAAAGGTCCAAATGAAAGGTTCTCTAATTGCTTTTTTGCATATTTAATTCCTAATTTTGCATAGGATTTCCTTGTATCCCTTTTTAAAAAACTCCTACTAGCAAAATTATAATAATACATCATAGCTGTACGAGATGTTAGGGGGCCATGATAGGTATACAAGCCTTCATAAATTTCACTTAATTTCTGAAGTTCATGTACATCTCTGAAAATTCTCTTCTGAAGATAGTCAAATCTTCCAAATACACTAGCAAAATAATCTATAAGATAGATAGTAGTGATCAAATCAATATAATTTCTTGAACTCCTGTTAAAAATTAAAGATTTTTCTAATAAGGTGAAACTATTTTCTACTAACTCTAACCGTTCAGATTGTTCTTCAATAAATAGAGTCCCGAACATACCATAATTTATTCCTACTGCTAAATAGACGCGTCCAAGAATGAAAAAATCGTCACAATCTTTAACTAAACCTAAGACTTCTTTGCATCTCAATAAGAGTTTTTTACGTATTTCTTCTTCCTTTTTGTCTCTATATGTGAGTTCCGTATACCTATTCCAAGCGGTAATGATGTTTTCCACATACACTAAATCAGCTTTAAAACTTATATTATTATTATCTTTTAATAGTGTCCAGACCTTATCTATCAAATTACGACTCATTTCCATATAAGTATTAAATTCAAGTGGGTCGTTAGATAAGATTAATAAAAACGTTATCGAATTTAATAGCAAGATGGATGATTTTATACGATTCTCTTTATCATTTCTATTTGAATATATTATATTCAATTCTAAACAGATGTTAATTGCTTCTTTTAAAGCAGCTTTTCCTTTTTCAATTGAAGAAGGTGCATATCCCATGGTATATAGAGCCTTAGCTTTACTTTCCATGCCTAAAAGTTTATCATTTATCTGGACAAAAAGACTCTCTGCCTTATTAAAAGCTTTAACAGCTTGTTTTGTCCAATTTAATAAGTCATCTTTAGTTTCTGATGCATAAATAGCTCGTTGGCATATGTCTCCAAGCTTATTGTAAATTTTTGCGGCATTCTCTAATCTTTTTTCTTTTTTCAATATTACTGCAGCCTTTTCATATAATTCGGCAGCTTTCTCCCATTTGTAATTCTTTTGCTCAATCTCTGCCCTAGCCAGTAGACTTTTTTCAGTTTCTTCAACCATCGTGGATCAAATAGAAAGACGATAATTATAAAATTAATACAGTTAATAAAATTCGCAACTTAAGACTAATTAATAATGAGCTTTTGAAATTTATAATAGTTTACATTTTTATCAATCATTGATACTGAAAGAGAAAATATTAATAGTTTTCTTTTAGAAATATATTCTATAAGAATTGGTAAAAATGCTTATGCAAAATTATATTCTTTTAGTAGACTGTCGTGATGAAAAAGGACTTATCCATAAAATTACAGGTGTACTTTATAATAACGGCTTAAATATCATTAGTAATAGCGAATTTGTTGAAGAAGAAAGCGATCATTTTTTTATGCGGTCAGAATTCACTGGTGATGTGAATGAACAGATCATAATTACTCAGCTGAGAGAAGTTTTACCTGATAATGCTACTATTGATCTCATTAAACACAGAAAAAAGAAAATTATTGTATTTGTTACAAGAGAACATCATTGTCTAGGAGATTTATTAATTAAAAATGAATACAAAGAAATAAATGCAGAAATTGTTGCCGTTATCAGTAATCACCCTGATTTAGAATCATTAGTCAGCAAGTTTAAGATTCCATTTTATTTTTTCAGCCATCAAAAAAAAACCAGAGAAGAACATGAAGAAGAAATTTTAAAGATACTCGGAAAATTTAACCATGATTACATTGTATTAGCCAAATATATGAGAATTCTAACTCCAAATTTCGTGAAAAAGTTCAAAAATCGAATCATCAACATACATCACTCATTTTTACCTGCTTTTGTTGGATCAAAACCTTATAATCAAGCCTTTAAGAGAGGAGTAAAAATAATAGGAGCTACTTCTCACTTTGTTAACGAGGAATTGGATGAAGGACCGATAATTGTCCAAGAAGTTATTCACGTAGATCATAAGTATTCTGTGAACGATATGCAACAAGCTGGAAGAGAAGTAGAAATAATATCTCTTTCAAAGGCATTAAAACTTGTGTTTGAAGATAAAGTTTTTATAAGTAATAATAAAACAATCATTTTTGAGTAGTGACAATAAAAAAAGTAATGGGAAAATCTCTATTTTTTCTTTCTTTTCCTCAATATCTCGATAAAACTTTCTATTTGATTAGTTACTTGTATTTCGTTCAATTTTCTCGGATCGTTCATATCGGCAGTTATAACCAGACAAGGAATATCGAAATCGTCCATTAAATGCTTCTTAAGGTCATAAAGACCACAAGAGTTAGGTCTACAAGAAAGGTTTTCGTGCAAAAGAACTCCATCAATTTTCCATTCTTCAACGGTTTCGGCGAATTTTTTTATTCTTGTTTCAAGATCGTAAACGTACCAGAAACTCATCATTAGTTCTGACATCGCTTCTATTGGTTTACTGAAGACCATTTCTTTTGTTACATTCGGATTCATGTACTTACTAAATGCATATGTATAGGGTTCATAAACAATAATAGAGTTCCATTGTTCGAGTTTACTGAAGAACTTCAGATGATACCAGAAGGGAATACCTTCGAACATTAAACGAAACTCTTCATTTTGAAGAGCTCCAATCCCAGAATCCACTCTCTGCTTAGCTTCTCTATACATTCTTTTGTATAATTTAATAGGCTCCTTTAATCCTGGCATTGTGAACAAAGGAAAAAGTCCGCCAAATGTATCCCTCGTAGAAATTGGGCAAGGAACTTCCTTTCTTAATTTATAGATATCTTGCCAAACCATACTAAGATTCCAAGAATTTTCAGTTACTTCTCTTGCCTTCTCTTCATTATATTCGTGTCCTGTTACTTCTTGCATGAAATCAATAAACTCATATAATTGCTCCGAGATATATTTCTTAAAATATTGTAGTTGTCTATTATTTGTATTGCTCACAACATGAGGTACATCTATAGTAAAATGAGGGACATTCATTTTTTCAGCTTGTACTTGAAACCAATTTACATGCGTATCGCAGATCACATCTGTAGAGAGCATAAATCTTGGTTTCCTAGTACCTCCTTCTGTCATACCAGCATTACTTGAGACTGCTCCAACATTTGTTTTGAAATAAGAGCATAAATCATAAGAATATCCTTGTTCTTCTGCGATTTCAATAAAGTTTTGTGATAATTTTTGCGCAGCACTAACCGTCGCACTATTTTCTGGAAGCATGGGTTGAACATCCATAGCATAAAGCATTTCAACAGGACTTCCAGAAGTAGCCCACGCAGTTGGTTTACCATCTCTGTAAGCTTGTTCGATTGCAAGGAAGTGTCTTCCCATAATATTTTTTAAACCTTGAGTTGCATTTAACATTTTATTATGTTTAGTTTCAACTTTTGACATCAAATCACCTTAAATCATTTCAGCAAATGCTGAAAATCTGGTTGATAATTGTTTATATGCTTCTCTACTATATGTCATTTCAATAAATAAATAGGGAATCCCTAGTTCTTTAAATTTTTGTCTTAAATATGGATGATCGTATAAAACTGGTTCACAAAATTTATGAGCGATATTGATAACTCCATCAATATTATATTCAGTAGCTAATTTCTTTAACACTTCAAATCTTTGATACGATGGAAATTTAGTTGAATGAATTGGTTTATTAATGTGATACTTAGCGATATTCTCAACTGGATTCCCATTTTCTTTGACATCATTTACAAAATATTTTGTGCCTATACCTAAATCATCTATGACAATTTGAAAACCTAAGCTTTCAATATATCTAATAAATTCTGTATCGTCGAGATCAGAACCTGTCAATAATATCTTTTTAAAGTCTTTTTTAGAGAAGGGTTGTCTTTTTCTTAGATTTTCCTGTTTGGATTTTAGAAATTCTAGAGCTTCATCTTTATCAAGTTGCTGGACACTTTTCACTATACCATGGAATTCTGAGCCTGTGATAATCATTTTCTTACGATAATCAGAGATTTCTCTTAGCGATTGGCGAATCTCATTCATCTTTTTGATAGCTTCTTTTAGTTTATCTTCTGTTATTTTAATCTTAAAGTGATCTTCTAATTGTGTTATAAATTCATTGATATCGTTAATAAAAAACTTCAAAGCGGTGTTATCGCGTTTTCTCGGAGAATTAAGAAAATACATAAAATCAAGATCTACGCACTCTCTCCATATATCAAATTCACGATTGGTGCGATCACAGCCGTGAGTTGTAACTATACCTACAATATCTTTATCAAGCTCATTTATTGCTAATTCTAAAAGGTTCCTAGTCCAAACGCAATGAGTTGGAGGAATATGTTCGTTAGCTTTATTAGGTTCGATTGTAGGATCTCCAAATAATCTAAATGGTGTGAATTCTGCAGCAATAATAATTTCTTCAGGGGTATCAACACCGCTATCAAAAATCCCTATTTTCTTCACAATTTTTTTTCCCAATAATAGATTTTTATTATTTAAAGAATAATGTGAAATTAAATCGTTAAGAATAAAAAAATATTTATATTTTACCTACATTTTATACAATATTCTATTAGGTTTTACAGAGTTTTTAAAATGTCGCAGCAAACAATCTCAAGAACCTTAAGTAAAGCCATTCTAAAACCTAAGGTTCGAATCAAATTAAAGATTTGGAATACTTACTTGACTGGCAAACTCGTGAAGTTCGACAATTATATGAATTTGATTGTTGAAAACGCGAAAGAAATATATTTTGGTCGTGGTGGAAAAAGAAGTAAAGATCTTGGGACTGTCATGATAAGAGGTGCTTCTATCATTTTCATCGGGCAAGATAGAGAGAAAATAATTTTTGCTGAGGCTGAAACCGACGAGGAACTTCATGATAAATTGATGCATCGGAAAGAAGCTGAAGGCATCTAAAAAGGAAAGAGGTTAATTAAATGGGTAAAGGAACTCCGAGTAAGGGAAAAAAGAATAAAGCTGCAAGCCATAAGACATGTAGGAGATGTGGAAGCCATAGTTACCATAGAAGAAAAAGGTTTTGTGCGCAATGCGGATTCGGAAGAACTGCTAAAATGCGGCAACCAAGTTGGAGAACTAGATATAGAGCTTTTAACAAAACGAAGGGTTTTCATGCCTAGAACAAATTCCAACTTGATGAACATACTATTTTTTAAAACAGATTGAAATTTACGTTAAAAATATTCATTTCTATAAGAAACTTGTAGTTATCATATATTTTTTAAATCTAATTCTCATTATTTATTATATCTATTCACATTTTTATAAATTTGAAAATCTCAATAAAATGATTGAATCACCAAAAATTGATGACATTACAAAAGAATTGGATAAGCTAGAATTAGTAAACGGGATAATTGGGACTGCAATAGTAAATCGAAACGGTTTAACTATTATTACTAGATTACCGAGAGACATTGACAATCGCAAATTTGGTGCCATGGCAGCGACAATGTTTGAAGCAATGGAGACAGCGTCAACAACACTAAAAGATGAAGTCCTAAACTTAACAGTAGAATTTGATGATTATCAATTAATTGTTTATGTCATAAACGCTGAAATTATTTTTGTATCTCTGTTAGAGTTGAATATTGACTTGGGGATTGTTCTTATTGAGATTGAAGAATGCAAAAAAATCATCCAAAAATTACTAGAGGTGTAAGAAAATTCTTACTGAAGCTCAAAAGAAAAGGTATTCAAGACAGATAATATCTCCTTACATTGGTGAGGAAGGACAAGAAAAATTATCTAAGATTAGAGTATTACAAATAGGAGCAGGAGGTTTAGGATCCCCTTTTGCTCTCTATCTCGTTGCGGCAGGAATAAAAGAATTAACAATCATCGATAATGACACGGTATCTGTTTCCAATCTCCAAAG
>JAEOTS010000073.1 GCA_016839745.1 Promethearchaeota archaeon | reverse complement strand
ATAACCATAAAATTCTGGTCCAAAGTAAATGGGGAATCCAAAACCTCTAGATGTGGAAAAAGTGAATTGGAATACATGTCTTGTTTTTTCACCTTTTAGGAACCCGGGAAATTTATAATGTAGAGCTAATCTAGGATACAACGCGCCAAATCCCAAATTCATCCAAGCTTCAAATAATATGATGCTATCAGGAAATCGAAAAGTATCTCTTTTATGTAATAAATCCTCACTTAAGACATTTAAAGCAGTAGGAAGAGTATTGAGCCAATCCTTATCATTTTCTATAGTTTTTAATCCTTCTTTAAACCTTTTTAACGCTAAGGGTTTCAATTTCGCTTGTACAACGGATTTATTGTAATAGTAGTTATTTATGACTCTAATAAGAGATGGGATTTCTAATATTTGTTTTTGAAAATCGTGAGCAATTTTTACGTGAGTGACTTCTGAGCCCTTATTTGATGATTGCTGCACTGAATAAACCAAGGTAAAACAAATAATTTCTTATATTGATATATTCGTCTTTTAATTTTAATCTTAATTGATTTTATAAAGTATGTTAATAGAAATTAAGAAAGTTAATTGAATAATCAAAAATAAAAAAATTTCAAGTTTATTATCCTGATTGAGCTCGTTTTGAAAATAACTGCTTAAGTTCGCCCATTATAGCGCCTCTTAAGCTTACGGGACTTGCTGGACGTACCGCTCCAGGTCCTCCGGGTCCTCCAGGCGGAGGCGGTGGTCCTCCAGGCGGTCCTCCAGGCGGTCCTCCAGGCGGTCCTGCCGATGGAGGCGGTGCACTAGCAGGGGCTGAAGGTGCTGCAATAACTGGAGACGCTCCAGTCCCTCTTGTTCTTAATGCGGAAACTTCATTATTCATAGTAGTAATTCGCGATTCTAATGTTGATATTCTTTGTCCGACGCTTGCTAAAGACTGGTCTACTAAATCTGGTATCCTTAGGATTACAGACATCATCCTTTCAACGATATCTCCAAAAGCGTTTAATTTTTCTTCAAGTGGAGCCTTTTTAGTTTCTTGCATGAAATTTGCGAATTCTTCTGCCATTTTACTCTCTCTATTTTAATTATAACGATTTATCCTAGTAAAATTTCTAATAATTATATATTTTAACTGTTTAATAAATTTAAGCTCACACATAACGATTGAATCAAAAAATAAAATTTAAAAAAAAAAGACTACTCTTAGCTAGATTTATTAACTGAGTTTTTTAAATTAACCCAGAGTTCATCTACTTCATTTTTAACATCTAGAAATTGACTAATTTTTTTCAATAATACATCCCGTGCGCGATCAAAATCTCTCTGAAGGTCATTCAACTCGGATTCTAAGATTTTTATTTTTTCTCCTTCAATTAAATCGTTCTTCTTTTTTTCGACAGATAAGGCTTTTTTAATGACTACACTTCGCTTATTTGCAACTTCACTTAATGCTGAAGCAAATTCATATTTTTTTTCCACTAAATAATCTTTTTTTACAGCAAGATCTTTAATCGAATCGATGTATTTATTGTTTATATTAATATATTCGTCGTTTTTATGGATAATATCCTGAAAATAGTTTACTTCCTCGTCTTTAATGTTAGATCTTCGTTCTCTTACTAGAGTTTGCATCTGTTTCAATACATCTCTAAAAGTTCTATTTGACATATCCCGTGCTAAATTTGCCTTTCTTAAATTATCAGCATATTTCTTTTGAGAATCGATTAAAGCGCTCTGAGCTTTCGCTAATTTTTTTATTTGGTTTACTAATTCTTTTTCCATACTTGCTAATTCAAGTTCATCTTCATGCGTAATAATTGGGCTCATTATACTCAAACCAACTTACTAATGATTAATATTAATTTAGGATATAATTCTTATGTAAATTCATTATTATAATATTTAGTCTTTTTAATTACTAACTACTTATAAGGAAATATAGCAGTAAGTATATTATCTCTATAGTTTGCTTTAATAATTTTTGCTACGATAACTTTTCCAATCAGTTGTTCTGAAAAAACTATTGGTTTTTTCAATAAAATTTTAATTCCAAGAGTGTCGTTGATTTTTCCGATACATTCATTCATCCACCTTCCCCTTGAGACGATTTTTATTTTTAATAGGTCGTCTTTTTTAAGATCCATTGTGGAAACATGAGTTCTCTTATGAATACCGAAATCTCTTGGTCCAAGTTTTAGTTTAATACTGTATTTCTTTTCTAACTTTGATAGTTGTAAATAAAAATAATCCCACGACTTTGGTTTGATTTTTTTTAGTGTTCTACCCGTCTTATAGATTAAGTACTTCTGAATACCAATTTGAATTTGTTGTTTAGAATATCCTACACCTCTTAATTTAAGGACTAATTCTATAATTTCTTCAATATCCTTTTTATTTTCTCCTGGAAACCAAACTGGTGCTAGTAAAACTTGAATATTACAATCCAATAGAGTATATATATTTCTTAGTAGTTTATTCACATCATAATGCGCACAATCACATAAATAACAGTCAGTTGCCTCTTTTAAACTATTTAGACTG
Organism: Promethearchaeota archaeon; assembly: GCA_016839745.1. Taxonomy (GTDB): domain Archaea; phylum Asgardarchaeota; class Lokiarchaeia; order Sigyniarchaeales; family SOKP01; genus SOKP01. The sequence continues at coordinate 7,134 of JAEOTS010000073.1, read as the reverse complement.
ATGTTAATTCTTGTAAGATGGTTTTTCTTTAATTTTTCAATGATATTTTTCGAAAGTAATAACCCGTTGCTTTGCATTGAAATGGTTGATACTCCTTCGATTTCCGAAAGGTTATTTAGCAATTTAAACAATTCTTTATATAGTAACATTTCACCGTAGGGTGCGAGATGAATTTCGAGATCGTAGTTCCCCTTTATTTTGGCGATTTCTTTGACTTTTTCAACTAAGGAATGTGAATTAACAATAAAATTAGTCTTGTAATCGCCTGAACTGACAAAACAATACTTACATCGCAAATTGCAGAGGGTTAAGGGTTTAACCTCTATAATATTAGTTCCTCTATCAATTACTCCAAGAAAATCTACGCCCATTAAGGGTATTTCTGATTTAATGTCTATGTATTTAATATCTTCATTCATTTTAGAGCCATAATTTGTATGTTTTAATGTTCTAAATTTTATACCTTAAAATAGCAACGAGAGAGCCTAAATCAATTATTTGTTGTCCAGTTGGGTGTTCACTGCTTAAAATATGAATGTTTCCACCCACCTTTTCAACCCCATTTAAAATACGCTCGATTTGTAATTTTTTTTCTTTTAAAGCCCCCCTTATTAAAATATCGGCACAAAACAATTCTTTTACGGCACCCTTTTCAATCGCGTTAGAAATCTCGTCAAATCCAATGGCGATAAGGTCGGAATTTGTGGCAAATAATTGCATTATTTCTTCAATTTTCTCGGTTTCCAGCAACACTTTTACATTTTCCTTTAAACTTTTTAATTCTTCCGATTTTAATGTCTCTAAAATGGCACTCTCCGTTCCGGAGCTAGCTTGAATGCAATAAGTTTTTGGTAAATTGGGGATTTGGGCTTTTTCTTTAATAAATTGATTAAATCGATCCTTCGTGCTTCCTGGGCCACAAATTATTATAGTATTTATTTTTACATTTTTTATTTTTTCGCTTAGAATTCTACTAATGTCGCTAAAAAATTCTTCGTAGGCTTTGTTTCTAAACGATTGTTCGTATCTTTTACCAGGTATATTTTTTTTGATTGTAGCTATCCTATTATGACTGAAGTTTGTTATAAGGGCTATAGTTGCTAATCCTGTTTCGATTGCTATCATTAACATATTAAAATCTGTCTCGAAAGTAGATGATTTTTTAAGGCGTTTTAGTTCGCTCTTTAACCACCTTTCCTTTTTAATTGTCAATTTTTGTCCAGGTTCTATATTGAACGTATGGTAAGTTCCATAAGTGACGAAATCATCTGGACCTTCTAAGATAGTCCCCTTTACCCTTAATCTATTTGTAAATTCGTGGAAAGAGACAGATTCAACATTTAGTTTCAAGTTCATTTGTTTTCTTTCACCCTTAGAACCTTCCTTTAACACAATTCTTCTGTGAGTTCTAGCTGAAACCTCATCATTTTTATCGATAACATTGTATAGCGTCCATAAATCGTTTAAATCCTCGGTTTTTATCGTAACATTTTCGCTCTTTTTATCTATTTCCAGAATTTTCAACTACAGTATCAAACTCCAAAATTCAAATTTGTATAATTAATATGTATAAATAAGTATAGTATAAACAAGAAGATAAATTGTATCTAGGTCTGTCTTCCTACAAAAAAATAAAGAAAAAAAAATTAAAAATACGAAAAACACAAAAAGTTTAATCTTTTGCTCCTAAGGCTTCTTTTACTCTTTCTAATTCTTCCATTCGTTTCTTTTTCTCTTCTTCACGTTGTTTCATGTCTTCCTCGTCAACCTTTTGGAGAATAACACCTTTTTTGATTTCTTCTTTTAATTCGGCACCTAATGGCGTCATAATCACTCAATCCTTTTACTTTTATTTCCTTTTTTGAGCACATTATCAATGCGTTCTATACAAAATTTGTAATAGAATTTATTTATAAGTCTTGGTTTTTAGAAAAAGACTAAATGTTCAAAATCATTAAGTAAGCACTATCTTTTTGCTGGTAGTAGTTTTCTATTTTCTTAACGATTTGAAAGTTAAATTTCTGATACAATTTTATAGCCGCTTTATTTTTGGAGTTCACATTCAAAACAATTGTCTTTATTTTATGCATTTCTTTAACTTTTTTCAATGCGTAATTCAAAAGATACGTTCCGTAACCTTTATTTTGGTTGCTTTTTCTGATTAAAAGGCTAATCAAATTTACTCTGTCTTCTCGATCTAGAATAAAAATGATGAACCCTATAATAATATTCGATATTTCGTCGTCGATGAGCTTAAAAAAATATGTGTTCTTTATTATCAAATTAAGAATTAATTCTTTAGAAAACGCGTCTTTCTTGAAAGATTTTCTTTCCAAGTTGTAAATTTCATCTAAGTCTTTAATAGTGACGGTGTCAATTCTCATTTAATCCCATCTCTTCTTTGAATAACTTGATAGGTGTTTTTTCCGTTATTTGTTGATATTTTTCTTCTCGAAACGGGGTCGCTTCTATTACATATCCTTTTAAATTATTTTGAATTAATAAATCTATTAACAATTCCTCCATAGCAAATGTTATTGGCAATTTAATATTAATTTCTTGGTAAGATAAGAAATTTTGAGGGATTTTTATTTCGTTTAATAATATAGCATAAAACTCTTTAATATCTATTTTCTCCCCTTCTATTTGAGCGTATAATAGCAAACCATCACTCGTGATTTGTTCGTACGGCAATTTAATCGTTCTTGCTCGTCTTAAATACCTTTCTCTCATTTGCCAATAATCTTTAGCTCTAATCGTACAAAAATGTATTTTTATTGAAACTTTTGGAGCCATATCTTTTACAAGCTTAATAGCTTGTTTTTTACTATTCTTTACAGATGCTATTGTACCTACTTCCAACTTAAAATTACGATCCTTAAGGTTTTGACTGTTGGGTGAGCAATACTCAAATTCATTCAAATTAATAAAATCTGCGCCTATTTTATTCAAGTAAAAAATAAATTTTTTCAAGTCGTCTATATATTCCACTTCTGGAATCACAGGAACTTCAGCTCCTACGATCATACCCTTGTTTAATGCGTATTTTATCACATTCCAATTTTCTTTTGATGGGTTGAACCTAATTTCGTCTAACCCTGCTCGAGCGAGTTTTTTGGCAAGATCTTCGTTAAAATTAAGACCGTTGGTGTATAGGTGAATGTGAAACTTTTTACCTTTATTTTCTTTAATAAAATTGATGTATTCCAGCGTCTTTTTTAAGTTTGGTTCAAATAATGGGTCTCCACCCGTAATACTCATTCCTTTCGCGTTGATAGCTTTAAGTTCGTGTAGTATCTGCTCTTTAGAAGATATTTGAATTTCGTTTATGTAAGTATCTTTCTTTCCTTTTCGTTTTTCAGAAATTGGACAATACCACCAACAATGCCTTGGATTCTGACAAATTCCATTAAGAAATAATACGGCTTTAGTACCCTTTAAACATTGCTGACATCCTTTAGGAATATTCTTTTTTTTAATGTAAAATGTGTGTGCTTTAGATTCTACAATGACGGGTTCTCTCATCGTTGTATCAACTTTTTTCTAACAATCGATTTTTTATTAGCTAATTTTTTTAACACATCTTCGGTACTTTCGTTCATTTCGATTGGTCTCTTAAGAAATACACCAGTTTTTCCAAACTTTTCCCTTTTTAAAAGGACTTTTTTTCTTTCATTAATCAAATCAATACTTATATTTAATTTCTTCGCAGCTAAGTGCTCATTTCCAATAATCGAACTTTCTTCATGGCCATCAGTAATGGGTTGAATTAGGACTAATCTTTTATCGATTCCAGGCACTCTAATATTATTATCTAATTGCTCTAGATTGATCTTTCCTCCAAAATCGTAAAACTCCTTTGATCTTTTTTCAAATTTAGATAAAGGAATTGTTATGCTCTCTAACTCGTTTAAATATATGTAAAGTTTTAATGCATCAGCAGGAGTTGCCATAATAATTTCTCTAAAGTAATTATTAAAACCGTTCTTATCCAGTAATATTTCTATTTGGTACGGTGCAATTGATTGTACAATAACAATGTCTATGTCGCTATCATTATGAACATCGCCTCGAGCAATACTGCCATATATAAATGGATTCAAACCCTCTTTAGCGAACATATCCAGTAGAATTTTAGATCTCTCTCTTTTTTCGTGTAATAGTTTCAAGTGGTTTTCAGAATATTTGACAGTATTAAAATGGTCTCTTAGAATTTTATTTCCTTTCATTAGAAATTAATCGCTTTTATCTTACTTATTATTTCTCTATATATCTAATTATTATGCTTAAGAGTATGGTTTCGTAATTCTTGAATGTGCTTTTAGCTTTTTGAATAATAGTATGTGGGGTGTTTTTAAATGTTTCACTATCTAGCAAAATCTTTTTAAATTTTTTATTTTTAAAAACTGGATTTAATCTCTCACTAAATATAGTAATTAATTGAGGATATTTGTTTGAACCATTTAATAAAGTTAACAATATCTCCAGATTGGCAGATTTTAAACGGGGATTAATTAGAATTAGCCTCCTACAGCCTAAATCCTTTAAAAGAAGATTATAAGGTAATAACCTTTTATTAAAGTCAATAACAGTAGAATTTTGATTCGCATTGTCAATATCTTGATTATAAAACTTTACTATAGCAGGAAATATTTGGTACAACTCTTTTTTAACTTCCGAAGCTATTCCATTTGTTCCACATTTATTCAAAGTTCTTAATTGTACATTTATTACACTATAACCAAAAGAACAAAACGCTTCTGTAAGTGCTTTCAACAAGATTAATTTTCGATACCTTCTTATTATAATTATTGTCGGTTTTTTTAAATCTTCTTGCTGAGAAATGTTGGACCTAGTCAAAGTGCACTTTTTTATAGAAAGAGTCGAAAACTGAGTGTTAATATCCGGAAGTCTATCAACTCTACGAATCGTGGAAGTATTTGAAAAAAAAAATCTCCATCGATATATCTCTTTAAGTACCTTAACACCGATTAACAGAAGAATTAATAATATAATTATGATAATATCAACGGTAATCCAATCAACTTGAAAAATGTCAAATGTCATAATATTTACAATACAACACTTATATCAATCTACAACTTCATTAATCCAATCCAAATATTTTTCTGATCCTTTTTCAATTTTGAAAGCAACACATTCAGGATTCGAATAACTATGAATTTTTCCGACTTTTTGAATTATCAAATCGCAATTTTTTTCTGTAGTTTTAATAATTAATAACAATTCGTTCTCTCTTTCTATTTTTCCTTTCCATCTATAAATTGAAAAAACATTTTGTACTATGTTTACACACGCCGCTAATCTGCTTTCAACCAAAAAGTTTGCTATTTTTTTACCCTCTTCAATGTTTGGAACCGTAACTAGAAATATATAATAATCCATTTAATTCCCTTATTTGTCATCTATTATAATTAATAATACAATTTTAAATTTCAATTTATTTAAGAAATCTAAAAGGGAAAGAAAATTGCTTAAGACTTCTAAATTATTCTTGATTTGAATAAGTTGTTAAACTTCAGATTAGTTATATTTTTATTAACTCTTTTTTTTTTGACTTTAAAACCGGTTTTACAAAAAATGAAGATATATATTATTAAAATTCATATAAATAATAAAAAAAAATATCATTTGCATTGAGGAGTTGATTGTAATCCTTCATAACGTTTACCTAATATCAAATTATACGGGCATTTGTTTAATCCATAGGAAGTATGGGACTATAGAGTTTAACCAAGATTTAGTATCTGGATTTTTAACAGCATTAAAAGATTTTTCGGTGGAGTTCTCGAAAGGATCGGGTGAATTAAAAATTATAGATATGCAAATATTTTATCTTCTTCTTGTTTTTAAGGAAGGAATCTTGTGCACAGCAGCAGCTGATAAAAATGATGATGCTAAAATCACTCATAAAATTCTTAGTGGGATTATCGATAAATTCTTGGAAGGGTATGGAAACCTAATGGAGAGCTGGTCAGGAGATGTCAGGATGTTCAAAGGATTTGAAAATGTTATGGATGTTATGCTCAAGGACGGCCATGTAGCAGAAGTGCCATTAAGAATTCCAATTTTAAAGATATTTGAAAAAGATTTTCTCAAGTCTCAGAAACTAATTGAGAAGAAGGGTATGGTTCTTTCGGAGGAGGATTTACGGAAAGTTCAGAACCAGAAACCCATGTGGACCTCTAAGCGTCTTCCCACTCAGGTGATCACCCAAGGTTTTTTAAACAAGGAACAGTATAAAATTGCGCATTTTGCAGACGGTTTTCACACCGTAGCGGACATAGCCGAGGAAGCGGGCTTACCAAAGGCAGAGATTGATGTTGTTATTGACGATTTAGACGATCTTGGCTTGTTGAAATTTATTGATGTAAAATAGCGCGTTTTAGCCTTAAAAACCTCCTTTTTACTTATTTATATAATATCATTTTATTTAGTGTTTTTAGAAAGATGTTATATCTATTTTTTTTTAGGACTTAATTATAAAAATTTGATTTTTGTTTGAAAAAAATATATCAAAATCGTATTAAGACGATTAATCATAAGATTTATGAAAATGATATCACTATTACAGATAGTATGAATGTGAAAAAAGTTGATGACAATATTTATGAGATTCCGCAGAAAACATTGATGGCTCGTGTGGAAGGGAAAATCGAGAAATTTCAGATGAAAGTGCCAGTTCGTATTTATGCAAACGAATATATCTTAGAAAAGATCAAAAGTGACAGAACTCTTGACCAAATTTGTAATGTTGCTTGTCTACCAGGCATACAAAAGCACGCAATCGCTCTTTCTGACGCTCATCAAGGTTATGGGTTTTGTATAGGGGGTGTTGCCGGTACAGACGCTGCAACAGGCATGATTTCGCCTGGAGGAGTAGGTTATGATATTAATTGCGGAGTAAGATTGTTAAGAACTAATCTTTACCAAAAGGATGTAATGAAATCGATTCCTAATTTATTAAACACGATTTTTCACAATATTCCATCAGGTTTAGGAAGTAAGGGGAAATTAAACATAAATTATTCGGATTTAGATAAAGTTTTGGATAATGGTTTAAATTGGGCGTTAGATAATGACTATGCAACTGAAGACGATATTGAACATTGT
>JAEOTS010000072.1 GCA_016839745.1 Promethearchaeota archaeon | reverse complement strand
CAGCTCCTAACTTTTCATAGAAGTTTGCAGTCCGAGAATTTGAGATATTGGCCTGAGTTGAAACGTGAAACGATAACCCCTTTTCTTTAACGGTTTCAATAACTCCAATATCGTGTACGATCACAGCGTCAATTTCTGCTTCGACTGCCTTATCTAACACTTTATTGAGGAGGTTCAATTCGTTTTCATATACTATCACATTCGTTGTCATATAAGCCAGAATATTGTTATCGTGGCATTTTTTTACGATACTGATTAAATCGTCTAACTTGAAATTATCGCTAAACATTCTCATATTAAAAGCTTCTACCCCAAAATAAACCGCATCTGCTTTACCTATAACTGCATTTAAAGATTTTGAATTTTTTAAAGGCGTCATCAGTTCTACTCCCTTTTTATCATGACCCGACATTTTCACATCTCTCTTATAGTAATTTACAGTTAAGAAATATCATTTTAAAAAATATCCTATCAAATAAGATTAATGTCAAAAAGAATAAAAAAAAAATTGTTCATTATTATTAAATTACAGTAAACCACAGATAAAAGAGGAAAGCGCCGATTAGAAAGAAAATTACTGCCGAAATGTATGTAAAGTGCTTAGAATAGTTTCGGAACCTTCTACCTTCTTGAGTCCAAATAGTGTCTACTTGAAAATATGGACCTGGACCCCTTCGGTACCACCCTTGAATTTTTACGTTCTGTCCTACTAGGCGATCTGCTCTCGCGAGCGCCCACCAGAAATCAACAATGCTCAAACCAAATCGGTAGTCTATGTGCATCAGACCAGTATTATCCTGAAATTTCAAGTCTTCCGATATCCAATATCCTGCAATTCCTTTTCCAACAATTTTGCCTTCGATTATAGAGGGTACGGGGCGAACTGGAGAAACATTTATGTTTGTAACTAATTCAACCACATTATTAGGCACGAATCCTTTTCGATACATGAAGGAAGTTCTACTTATAACTCCAAATCCCATAACAATGAATCCGATAGCCCATAACAGAATTAAATTGTTAATCGTGGTTAAGGTTCCAATTGTTATAAAGCCAAAAAATCCAAATATCCATACAGCTGTGAGTGCAATTAATATTACAAAAATGATAGAGGGTAGTTTTTTAATAAATAGATCAGTTATAAATTCACCCGCCATAGATTTACCTACTTGTTGTTCTTTGATTGCTCTTGCTCCAGAGAAATCGTATTCTACAGGAACTCCATAAGTCGCGCATTGTTCGTTCAATCGTTGAATTCTTTTTGCTGGTAATGGATGAGTACTGAAAATCTGGAAATATTTTGCCCATGGATTGAACAAGTCCCACCCTGCGGCAGCTTCCACTGATCTTTTTGAAACTCGGCCAGTACCGTCCATTGTTTGCATAGCTACAGCTGCAGCTTTCTTCGGATCAAAAATACCTAAACCCCTAAGCCCTCGTACACTGGATTTACGTTTTTCTTTAATTTCTGCCTCTGTTCCGGTTGCGAGCAATCCATACGCAATTTTAACTAAAGCAGTTGATAACATATTTGGATTTTCGGTTAATTCAGCAGAGTGTTGATCCGCAAAGTATTCTCGAATTCGACTTACGAATAAAGATATTAAAAATCCAATATAGTATGCTATGAAAGAGACTATAGCAACAACGATTAACGCTAAAAAAATGTAGCTTCCTGCATCATCATCCCTAGATCTTCTTAAACTCGAAAATCGTACTGTATAATAAGACCATCTAGCAATCGTTAATAGTATTAGTGGAATCGCAAAAACTACAGTCATAAGAATGAAATCGTTGTGGACAATATGACCTAACTCATGAGCAACTACAGCTCTCTGTTCATTATCATCCAAGTAGTGTAGAATTCCATCTGTTATTACTAACCTCGCACTATTTTTAGTATAGCCAAAAGTAAAAGCTTGAGGGTTTAAATCGTGTATAATTCCCATCCGAGGGGTTTTTATTTCTTGGATTGCAACAACTTTATCTACAGCATCAGCTAAGTGGGGGTATTTATATGCAAAATCCTCGTATGGAATCCAATCGATTCTATACATCCATCTAATGAATATTGGGCCCATGCCATATTGAAATAATATTATTAGAATCGTAAATCCAATCATTATAAACAGGCCAAAAAGATTACCTGGTAAAAACCAAACTCCGATAGTAAAGACTACAGCATAGATAAGAGCAAATAAAAACATTACCGCAAGGGTAGATGCTAATTTTAATCCCATTTTTAATCACTTAAAGTTTAGTTTATCTCTTAATTTTTTGATAATTTTTCTAATTCTTAAAATAAATTAACTATGATACCCAAGCCGTTCCTAATAAATAATTTTATCTATTGGAAATTGAAATTTCATTAATTTTGAATAGATTTCGAAAAGAATAAAATAAATTACTTTTATTATAATTTCAACTAAATTTTAGAATGTAGTTTAGAATTTTTGATAATCGATGCTAAACTGAAGCGTATATACGACGCAACAGACAATCTTATTAAACAACAGTTTTACAAGAGTGGTAGCGATACAATCATAGGTAGAACGCCTGAAGTTTCAATCAAAATTAAAAATTCGGGTCAAATCGTCAAAAAGTACGAAAATCTATTTAATCAGAACATTCATTTTTTTTTAGAAGGCGATTATATGAAATTTTTTATACCCTTTAAGAAAATTAAGGGAGTGGATGAGAATCACATAAGTGAAATATATCAAGATATTCAAATCAAACTAGCAGCAATGCACGGCACGGATTTTGACACGGTTATTATGTATACAATTGTAGTTAGTTCCTTAACTTCAAGCATCCGGGAAATACACTTCAACGAGTCAGTGCAAGAAATTATTGTAAGGGCGAGAAAAAAAACAAAAGCTATCAGCGTTAAGCAAATTGAGAAAGAATTAGAAAAGTTATATATGCGAAACGATAAGAATGTTTCAATTTTATATAATATCTCGTATCTCGCCGCATTAGCAGAATCTTTTAATTTCATGAAAACAACTCGAACTTGTAAGATTCTAAGGAGTAAACATATTAACTATATAGTAAACTCAATCCTTTTTTCTCTTAATTAATTCTTACCATATAAGGTGTTAACAAATTCTTATCACAGAATTTCATCAATTGTATAAAACGGTAGGATTAAATCAAGAGGTTATTAGGACCTTCCAATATATTATTTATTCGTATTTTAAACAATATGGGAGAGATTTTCCTTTTAGGAAAGAAATTAACCCTTATAATGTTGTTGTTTCAGAGATGATGTTACAACAGACTCAAACCAGTAGAGTAGTCGAAAAATTTCAACAATTCATTCAAGAGTTTCCTGATTTCCAATCTTTAGCACATGCACCCCTGAATGATGTGTTAAAAGTTTGGCAAGGTTTGGGATATAACCGTAGAGCAGTGGCGCTAAAAAACATAGCAGAAAAGGTAGTTGACGAATTTGATGGAATAGTACCTGCTGATGTTGAGATATTAAAAACCTTTCCTCAGATAGGTCACAATACAGCTTCATCGATAGTAGCATTTGCTTTTAATATGCCCACCTTTTTTATAGAGGTGAACATCAGACGCGTCTATATCTATTTCTTTTTTCCTGGCAAATCCTCAATTGAAGACGGTAATATCATGCCAATTGTAAGAAAAACTTTAGATCGCTCTAATGTGCGAAAATGGTATTACGCTCTTATGGATTACGGAGTTATGTTAAAAAAAACTCACCCTGAATTGAATAAAAGGAGTGCCCATTACAGAAAACAATCAAAATTTAAAGGATCAAATAGAGAAATTAGGGGAAAAATTTTAAAACTCCTTATCGCAAGCAGTAATTTAACTGAAGCTGAAATTTTCAGGGAATTAAAAATTGACTCTAAAAAATTAAAAGAAATTTTGAATCTGCTAATCCAAGAAGGATTTATAAAACAAGAGAAAAACCTATTTTCAATCGCTTAATTTCTTCAATTTAAAATAACTGGCTATATTTTTTGCTACTTTTTCCTGTTTTTTCCAATCTCCGTAAGCCAATCCTTTTGAGCTTAATTCTGAGATGATCTTTCTAGTTTTTTCGTCAATTTCTTTTACAGTTTCATTTGCAAATGCTGTAAGTGGTAAGGGCATAAAGGAGTGTGTATGTATTATTGCTCCCATATCTGACAACTCCTTCATAGAATGTATAGTAAGATTTATATCATCATCGGTTTCATTAGGCAAGTTAAAAATAAAGTCTACATTTGCGATTAGCCCAGTTTTTATTGTTAATTCTACTGCATTATAAACATCATCAACTGAATGGCCTCTATTACATGAATTTAATATCTTTTGACTCCCAGATTGAGCACCAATTACGATGTTGTCATTAGCAGCATATTTTAAAACTAATCCTAATGTTTCTTCTGTTACGTGCTCAGGTCTAACCTCAGAAGGAAAAGATCCAAAATAAATCCTCCCTTCAGGTTCAACTATCTTTTTAATATTAATTAATAATCGTTCTAATTCGGGAAGATTAAGTGTTTTCCCGTCATGAGAACCATAAGAAAAGGCATTAGGAGTTATAAATCTAATGTCAGTTTTCTCATATTCCTTCATAATCCTAACAGCACCACATATAGATTTGATACTTCTATGTCTTGGAACGGTTCCTAAAATATAAGGTGTTTGACAAAAATAGCACACATAAGGACAACCTCTAGTTATTTCAATAGCTCCATATTTAATGTGTTTACTTGGTAAAGGAGGATATTTATTTAAATCGATCCATTTCCTCTTTTTAGTTAAAATTAGTTTATTATCTTTCCCTAAATAAGCAATTCCTTTAACATCATTATAGTCTTTATTATTCTTAATGTTAAAAAGAATATCAATTAAAGTTTCTTCCCCCTCTCCCCTCACAACTAAATCAAAACCCATTTTAAGAGTTCCTTCGGGATCTCCAGTTGGGTGTGGTCCTCCTGCAATAAATATTACACTATCCTTATATTTGTCTCGTAAAGATTTGACTAAATCTCTGATCTCCCATAATTGAGTAGTAAAAAAGGAGATCCCTAATATAGTACTTCTGTGAGAATCTTTTATTTTTTCTAAATCGTTATAGAGGTTCTCATAACCACGAATAAAGAAAACTTCAATGTCATTTAGTTTGTGTTTCGTTTCTATAGCAGCAATTAGCGCATTAAAGCTGTAGATATTTTGTTTCTGATAAAAAACTACAAATGCAACTTTTTTTCGCAAAGCTAACACATAAAAACATCTTGTTTTACTTAGAATATAGAATCTATCATAATTAAAAATATAAATCAAAAAGATATTAACAAAAACAAAATGTGAAAAAAATATGCTTTTTGTAGATTTAATTGCTACAGACCCTTCTATGGTGGGTATTGCCTGGTTTGATTTTTATTCAATCGGACATCTCTGCTTTGGAATTGCCGTGTTCCTTTTTTTTAGTTTATTTTATACTATACCAAAACACAGAGGAAAAACACCTATATTTTCATTACTCTTTGTTTTCATTGTAACGATAATGATTCTTCTCCTTTGGGAAGCTTTAGAAAATTTCTTATTTATCGATCTCGGTTGGAAATTCGAAGGTCGCCCCGATAGTTGGCAAAATATTACAACTGATCTAATAATTGGCACTTTTGGTGGAACTGTGTCTTGGATCTTTTGTCACGAAGTCTTTGTCAAAGATAAAAGGATTTGGACCTATCATGTATTTGGGAATATAGCTTTTACATTGTGGATTGTTGTGTTTATGATACTCCGTGCTTTAACAATAACATAATATACCTAAATCTATTTTTTTATATTTTAATTCTTTTTTTACTATATATTGCATTCTGAACTAAAGGTGATTTTTGTTAATATTAATGATTATGTCGAATGTAAAAGAGGAACAATCCCTTTAATTTTTTCAGTTCCTCATGGGGGGACTAATAAATTTGATAATATACCTGATAGGATGAGTGGTATTTATGGAGTAGACAAGGATACTGTGGGATTAACAATTGATTTAATACAAAAAATTAATGAGCTTTTCCAGTTAGCTTCCAAAGATACAAGAACGCCTTCTTATCTTATTTCAAAAATTCAAAGAGCCAAAATAGATTTTAATAGAAAGGAATCAGAAGCTTATTTCTTAAAATCAAGTCTGGCCAAAAGAATTTACCGATCTTATCATAATAAGATATATAGGTTAATTAATTACAATATAAACAATTTTGGACGATCCTTACTCATCGATATTCACGGATTTGAAAAAGCAAAGAGGCCAATAGGATTTCGAGATGTAGAATTGGTTTTGGGTACTAACAATTTAGATTCTATGTTTCCAAAGAAATTACCCAAGAAAGACAGGGGTAAAAATTTTCGGGGTAAAATAGTAAGAAAATTCAATGAGATAAACATCCCAATCGCTCCAGGTCATCATAATGGGCGAGAATATGTTTTAACAGGCGGATATATAATACAACAATATGGAGCAAGTCGAATTAAAGAGAGTCAAACAATACAGATAGAGTTCTCAGATACAATTCGTCTATATGATGAAGATTTAAGAGAAAAAGCGTTAAATTCCTTGGCATATCTCTTTTTTGAAGAATTTTACTTAGGGGATAAAAGGGATCTAAATTAGTACTTCAATCTATTCTCATTAGAATCGATTCAAATTTAATTTAATGATGAATTATAAATAATAGAACTCTTTCTAGGATATATAAAAATTAACCATTTCAAACTAGCTTATTTTTATGAGCGATGATAAGATTGACATTAGCGATTTAGAATCGTTTATTAGTGGTTTACAAACTTCGCTAGATATGCTTGATGGTGCTGATCCTTCCGAGTCAAAAGGATTTCAAGCTCAATTGGCAAAAACGATTTCTGCGTTAAGAATAAAAAAATCTGAACGATTTGAGCCATTACCTAAAATTCTGGGAAATGTCACTAAGGAGGGTATAAAAAGTTATTTATTAAAAGAATTAGAACGATTAATGCATTATTTAGATACCCAAGAATATCCTAGGAGCAAATTTGATTTAGTAAAGAAAATCGTTCATTTAAGAGCTGAAATTAATAGAATATAATATCTTTTATTTTCTTTTACTCATTTTAGTATTACAGGTGGTTCAAATTTTAATTGATGTCCATTGCCATATTAACCTATATTTAACAATTGATCAAGTTATTAAAAATGCATGTGATGCTGGCGTTGAGAAAATTATTGCTGTAGCAATGAGTTCCATAAGTCAAGAGAGAGTTTTAGAAATCGCCAGGCGATATAATGAGGTTTATGCTTCATTAGGAATCCATCCTGAAGAAGTAAAAATGAACGAGAAAATAGAACAACAGCTAGATTCGATAATAGATTTTATTAGGAATAACAATCAAAAAATATGTGCTATTGGAGAAATTGGCCTTGATCACCACTTCGTAAAAAATAAAGAGCTATACCCTATTCAAAAAAGAATTTTTGATAAGATGTTATTGCTCGCACAAGAATTGAATCTCCCAGTTAATCTTCACACAAAAGGTGCTGAAAAGACAGTATTTGATACCTTACCCTCATATAATATCCCCAATATCAACATTCATTGGTATTCGGGACCAGAAAAATTCTTAAATCTTGGAATAGACAGAGGATATTTTTTCTCAATTACTCCAGCAATTAGTTACTCACCTGCTGTAAAGAAAGTTGCTTTAAAAGTTGATAAAGAACACCTTCTTTTGGAAAGTGATGGTCCTGTGAAATATTCCGGAAGTGTAGGCGTTCCAGCAATGGTTAAAAATATTTTAAATTCTATTTCAATGTTGAAAGAAATTAATTCAGATGAATTAGAACGTCAAATTGAAGAAAATACTAGAAGGATTTTTCCTAAGATTTTTTAAATTAAACACTTATATTTGCGTTTAATTAGACTTTTATAACAAAGAATCATTATTCTGATCTATATTATAAAAAAAGAAGTGAAATGGATGAGTAAAAAAGGTGCTAGAATAAAAATAGATGAATACAAAGGACCTTTAGGTTCAATCAAAGGCTTTGAATTAACTACTGGTAAGATAAGCTGGGGCGACGAAACAGAATGGGAACCAATGGGGCCAACCCCTAAACCTCATATTCCCACATTGCGAGATTGGTTCTTTAAACTCATGGATAGATATCCTCCGTACTATATGCCTATTTGTGACATGTGTTGTCTTTGTACGTACGGAAAATGTAATCTTTCGAAGGGTAGAACAGGTGCTTGTGGAATTAACATGGAAACACAGCAAGCAAGGATAGTAGAAATTGCTTGTTGTATAGGAGCTTCTTGTCATTCAGCTCATGGAGATCACTTACTTCACTGGCTTAAAGAGAAATATGGGAATGTTCCAATAAATTTTGGTAATAACATTGCCGTTGAGATGCCTCATACTCGATTAGTTGTTGGTATGAAACCTGAAACATTAGAAGATTTGGAAACAGCAATGGAATGGGTACATTATACCATTACTCATTTACTCGCATCAGGTCACACAGGACAAGAATCATCTCATTTAGATTACGAGGCTAAAAGTTTTCTTGCTGGATTAGCAGATTCGGTTGGTATGGAGATATCAGACGCCGTTCAAATTGCTGCGTATGGATTCCCTGCAGGAGATCCTGATGTTCCCGTTGTAGAATTAGGTATGGGAACCATGGATGTCGAAAATAAAGCAACAATATTAATGATAGGACACAATGTTGCTCCTGGAGTAGAACTTGTTGATTATATGCGTGAACAAAATTTAGGAGACAAAATAGATGTGGGAGCAATTTGTTGTACTGCTTTAGATTTAACCAGATATTACGATGGAGCCAAAGTTATTGGTTCAATGTCTAGACAAATGCACTTCATCCGCTCTGGTTTGGCAGATGTAGTCATGGTCGATGAACAGTGTGTCAATCTTCGCAGTTTTGAGCAAGCTAAACTAGTAGGATCTCCATTTATTGCTACTAACGAAAAAAATATGGGAGGTTTACCAAATAGAACGAACGATCCTGCTGAAGAAATAATAGACGATTTAGTTAGTGGTAAAATGGATGGAGTACTAATTTTAGATCCAATAAAGGCAGGAAAGGTAGCTGTTGAAACGGCAGTTAAAGTCCACCCAATTAGAAAATCTCGAAGTGGTATTCCCGACGAGGAAGGCTGTATTAAAATGGCATACAATTGTAATGGCTGCGGAAATTGCCAACGTAATTGTCCTAACGATTTACCTCTTGTTGAAGGAGTAAACCTAGCTAAAGAAGGTGATTTTTCCGTTTTAGAGAAAGTTTTTGACGATTGTCTAGATTGTGGACGCTGTGAAGCTGATTGTATGAAAGATGTATCACCATTAACGCTAATAATGTATGCGGGAAGGGATAAAATCAGAAATGAGAAATACAATGTCAGAGTTGGAAGAGGTCCAATTCAAGATACAGAAATACGAAATGTCGGAGCTCCGATAGTACTTGGAGAGATACCCGGGATAGTTGCGATTATTGGATGCGCTAGTTATGGCAAGGATATCCAAGAACTATATAAGCTAGCTGAAGAATTCTGCGTAAGAAATTACATTGTAGTAGTTTCAGGATGTGGAGCCATGGATATCGGTTTAGTGAAAGATGAAGAGGGTAAGACGCTTTATGATAGATTCCCTGGAGAATTTGATAGAGGAGGCTTAGTTAATGTTGGTTCTTGCGTTTCAAATCCACACATTACGGGTGCAGCGATAAAAGTGGCGAATATTTTTGCAAGACGGCCATTAAGGGGTAACTTCGAAGAAATCTCTGATTATATATTGCATAGGGTTGGAGCTGTGGGTGTAGCATGGGGAGCAATGTCACAAAAAGCAGCCAGTATAGCAAGTATGGCAAATGGGTTAGGTGTTCCTGCCGTAGTGGGTCCACATGCTGCAGAATATCGGCGTGCGTATATAGGCCGATCTGATAACGAAGATTCGTGGAAAGTTTTTAACGCAAGAGACGGAACAGCCGACCATTTAGTTGGACCAGGGCCTGAACATTTACTAACTACAGCAGAATCGATAGAGCAAGCAATTTGTTTGGTAGCTAAAATGTGTTTAAGACCTGCAGATAACTCAAAAGGTAGAATGATTAAACTATCGCACTGGATAGACTTAGAACGAAAATATAAAGGGGTAGACTTTCCAAACGATTTAGAAAAATTTATTCGAGTGGACGCGGATATTCCTATTAACATGAAAGACGAAATTGTAGACTTCTTAAAACAAAGAGGTTGGAAACCAAAAGAAATAGTTGATCCAACTTTACTTAAGCGACTTTGTCACGCATAAAGAATTTTCTTTATTTTTTTATTTTTATTTAAATCTCTTACAATTTTATTTTTGTTCTAATAACTCAATTACTTCCTCAGGAAATTCTTCTCCTCTATTTTTCATTCTCTTAAACATGTCTTTAACTTCAGATATTGTATTACCGTAAATATGCAAAGAGTTACTAAAATCTAAGTAATGTCCCATCTCTAATCCAAGTTGATCGGCGACATACTTCTGGATTCGAATCATTCCATTTACATTTGCTTCCCATGCTCTAAACAAATCTCTACTCCTCCAAGTTGTTTGCATGATTAATTTATCATCTTTTACTCGCATAAAAATCCTCTGAAGACAAGGAGGATCAATGTGAAATGGATCGACAAGTGGTCGCCAAGTTATTGCTTGAGCTCTGCGTGAGTACGGTTTTTCTTTTAGCTTTCTAATAATGTATTCTATTTGATCTATTTTTGGGAAACTGATTACTTCAATCGGGATTTTTTCAATCCCTACCTGGACCGGTATATTTTTGTTTAAATCGAAATCAACTAGGTGTTTTAATTTCCAGATTACGGAATCCTCAGAAGTTTGAACTTTACCTGCTTTCAATAGTTTTTTGTGCTTCTTAACGAAATTATTATCCACGAATTCTAAATCGTAATTTACATGGATAGAATCCTCCAAGGAATAAGGTGTATAATTAAAAATTCTATCGTAATACGAATACGGAAAACTCGTATCCGACTCCCATAAATAGTGATCGCTTGCGCCTTCCATGATTTCTTCAATGTAGCCGCTTTGTATGGAACCTATCAAGTAAGTATCTGCCATACAACCGTATACCTCGAAAGAATTTCCATATTTTGAGCTGATCTTCATTACTTTATCTTTCCGAGAAATAGGTTCACTCATTGGATTTTCTATTTCGATTAATACAGTTGCGTCTTTGGATGGAGGATCTTGCTTCTTATCATATTCGGTTCTAATGTCGTCTCCATTGTATAAAACTTGAGCTACGGCTGAAAGCCAAGCGTCACGAACAGTTTTTTTAGAAATAAATATTACTTGAGCCATATTCTTAAACCTACATAGATTCATTAAAAATCTTATTTTTATAATATTAGAATCTAATTGTTAAAACCTTAACAAAACTGATTCCTTTGCATTAGGTAAAACCCCAATTAAATTGAAGGGTGTTAATTGAGTGTATACAACTAAATATTCAATTTTTTATATATAATTACCAACAATATTTAATAATCGTAATTATTTAATCTTCTTAGCATTTCTTAAAAGTACGGAAGTTGTCTAAAAGTGATATCCTTAAAGTTTAGGTTTGAACCGCCATTTAACGAAATTACGAAAGGTACAAATCAAATCATTAAGTTCGACCAAGAACTAACAGTAAAGGAATTACTAGAATTTTTTAAAGAGCACTTTGGCGAAAAATTTTATGAATTACTCTGGGACAAAAAAAAAAGGAACGAGTTTAGTTCCTTCCTTTCAATAATCATAAATGGCAAGAGTTATCGTGACGAGAATTTCTTAAAAACGATTTTGAAAGATGGAGATGACATCGCTTTTTTGTATCTTTATTTTGGGGGATAGTCTTAAAAAAAAATTATAATAATAAGATTAACCACATACCAAAACCAGTCAAAATCGGATTTAAAATATTATCCGAAACATGGTTTGCAAAGAAATCGACTAATAAAAATAAGCTTGTTGATACTATAGCCATAAAAAGGATTTTTGCAAAACTTACGGGCATCCAAACATGATACAAGTTCATCACTATTAAAACTATTAAAAATGCAGTTACACCTCCGGTTATAAATCCTTCTATAGTTTTTTTAGAATCTTTCTTAAGCCTATGAGTCCCGTACTTTTTACCTATAAGACAGGCGGCAGCATCAGCTCCCGTGGTTATTAATGCGACTGAAGCCAAAATCGGGAATGGAGCAAAAATGAAAGGTATTAAAGACAAAACGAGAGGGGTTGAAGCAACAAAAGTATTAAGCTCCTCAGGCCTCATCGATAAAAACCAGCGCTTAGCCCAATTTGGAAGCATATAGAATTTATTTAAACGCGCAAGATCAGCAACTTGGAACATTATAACAAACCCTAATCCTATCGTAATTATTAACCAATGAGAAAAGCTATAATTATCTAAATTCCATTGGATTAAAATGCCTAAATTATCAAGTATGGTCCCTAACGACCAAAAAAAAAGAATAACAAATGTAGTAAATAAATGTAAAAATTTCCTCCCGAATTCGCTCTTAAAATCGTCAATCCATCTATTCTTCACTTCAGTACAATAATCATTATAATCCCTTTCGGCCATAATTTCAGGATTTTTTTTAGAAATAATAGCATTATAAAGCAAGGTGGCTATCCATACGCCCATCTCAATTAAAAATATCAAAGAAGTTAAAAACCATAAGAAATTCAATGAGTCTAATGGCAAAAGTCGTGAATTATATTGAAACATAAAAGGAAAAAGAATCCCTGCCATTAAGAATAAGGTTGCTATTAATATCTCGTTTAAGAATAAGTGGTTTTTGATCTTTTCAGTTCTATTTTTTATTACATAAATGAATGTCAAAACGGAATAACCTATGAAAATCAAAGAAGTTGGAAAATAATTCATTTTTAATCATAGAAGTTGAGTAATTTTTTAAAAATCTATATCTATAATCAAAACCATGTTAAAATAATTGTATAATAATCAAAATTAAAAAAAAACCGTATAAACACAAATATTAGGCTACTGCCAAACGGGATTAATAAATTATCTGATATATTGAGAGGTTTGTTCGTAAAAACATCAAAAATGAAGAAGGCAAAAGTGAAAATTATAGCCCAGTAAATACCAATAAACAATGAACATAGAATAAAACACACAATTATTCCAGCTATGCTTCCTTGCCAAGATTTTTCGTTATTCCATTTGATTTTATTCCTTCCGTATCTTATCCCTACTTGACTGGTTGCTAAATCTGCGAGAGAACTCATCCCTAAAATCGTTAAAAACACCATTGGTGGCGTAAGTAAGGCAGCAACCATTTGACCGATTGCAAAAAAGAGATAAGTGCCATAACTTTTTTTTTCCTCTTCACACAGTAGAATCTTGCAGAGAAAATTAAAGGGAAACCCTAGCTTCTTAGCTTTTCTTGTAAACTCATTTGCCAATATAATAATGCAAAACCCATAGAAAAAGAAAAATAAGAGATAATAAAACCACCCTAACGAAAATAAAACAACAGAAATACTATCTGGTTCCGTTATTATCGTTAAAAACAACAGAAACATGTTATTTTCTTCTGGAATCATCCCGCTAATTGAACCTAATAAATCCCTCACAATAATAACTCCTAAATACCAAATGAAAAGTAAACCAATAAAAATCAGAACATGAGGGATTTTTCTATATGTATCTCCTCTTAATTTACTTCTCTTATTTGATTTTTCCTCTAACGAGTTCCAGAAATTTGATAAACCCTTGTTCTTAAAAATTTTTTTATATAAAAATAGTAGGATTGATGAGATCAAGACTATCGCTCCAACAATAATTAATGGAAGCCCAAAGGAAAGAGAAAAGATTGGTATCGTAGAGGAATATAGCGTTGTATCCTGAAACATTAAAATTACGACAATAATAATAACAAAGAATGTTATAAATAAAGCACTAAACCCTAAAATATTATTAAGCACTTCTTTTTTATATGAAAAATGCATATAGCAAAATAACACAACTAAATAAGAAAAAACCATTAAAAAAAACCAAGATAGAAACTCTGTCATGTATAGTTCAAATATATTAATTAATTTGTTATATTAATGATAGTGGTTTCATTCTTTAAATAAACTATTTTGCAATTGCAACTATGAAAAAAATCGTATTAGCATCAAAATCCACTGATCGATCAAAAATATTTAATAGCCTAAATATTTCGTTTGAAACTCTCAATACCCACATTAACGAGAGAGATTACAAAGATCAATACTATGACCCAATTGTGTTGGTTAAAGAATTAGCTAAGGCAAAAGCATTGAAAGCAAAAGAAATGTTAAAAAGTGAAGTGAAAGGAACTGTCATCATTGCTGCAGATACAATTGTAGAATTAAAAGGTAAAATTATTGGAAAAGCTCAAAATGAAGCAGAAGCATTTAAAATGCTAAAGACTCTATCCAATCGTTCTCATAATGTTATCACAGGTATCACAATAACAGAAATAGATGATCCTAAAGTTATAGTTGATTACGATATCACTATTGTTACTTTTCTATACTTATCTGATGATGAAATTCGTGAATATATTAAAACTGGTGATTGGAAAGGTAGAGCAGGTGCATATTCTATTAAAGATAAAGCTAGTTTATTCATTAAAGAAATTCGAGGTTCTCCTTCAAATATTGCTGGTTTACCAATGCCAAAGATATTTAAAATACTAAAATTAGAATTTAGCTTGAATTTATTAGAATGTTAGGTTGAAATGGAGTCTGTAAATTAAAGTTAAAAAAGCCTAGAAATTCATTTCTCTGAATTATCTTTCCAAACTTTCAAATTTTCATAAAAAATTAACATTTTTTCAAATCTACTAACCATCTTATCATAGTAATCGTGATCAGCGTATTGATTCTTAGCTAATTTATGAGCTAAAGTTAGATTTTCTTTATATTTTACTATTTTATCCTCAATCACATAGATTTCTCAAATTCTCTGTAATTAAAAATGGAGAAATATCTGGATAATACCTTCAAAGTTCTGGATTTAATAAGATTTAAAATTTATATTAAAACTAGTTAAGAAAAATATCATTAATAATTACATAATTGATATTTCTAAAATGAAAATATTAAATCCTTTTATTGGTTATTTACTTAATTACAATTATTAAAATTTCGTAAACTAAAAGAAGTGATGTATAATGACTAAACATTATAAAAATGAAGGAATAATGAAAGTTTTGACGGTACTAGGAGCAGTAGTAGGATTAGTCTATATTATTAGTGGATTTGCTGGTTTAGTAGGGTATAGTTTTGTACCTATCATAGTCAACATCCAACTCCTAGATATAATCATTAGTTTAATTATAGGACTTGTTGTAGTTATATTAACATTTTTAGTAGGATTAAAACCGGATAGACCGCTTCCATTTCATTGGCTTGTACTATTAATCCTTGGGATATTACTAGTGATATTTAATGCGGGTATTTGGGCTTGCGTATTACTTGTTATCGCTGCTCTAATTGGTTTAATTGAAGAATTATAACTCCAAAATAAATTCCAAAATCATATTTTTTTCTTTTTTATTATACCAAAACTAGATTTTTGCATTTTTTAAAAAATACGATACGATTTCTTCAGCTAAATTGATTTCTGTCACTTTTTGAAGGGCTGTAAATCCCGGGATGGAATTTACTTCCAAAACTTGCAGACCTTTCTCGGTTTCTACAATGTCAACACCAGCTATTTCTGTCTTCGTTATTTTTGCTGCTTTTATTGCGAGATTTGTTAACTCCTCTGAAAGCTCTAAAGGCTCAGTTCTTGCTCCGGCGTAAACATTTGTTTTCCAATTATCACTTACTCTATACATTCCGGCCACCGCTTTATTTCCCAAAACTAAAATTCTAATGTCTCGATTAGAATGTTCAACAAACTCTTGTAGATAAAAAATTTCGTTTAATTGACTTAAAGTATAAAATACATTTTCTGCAAAACCCTTATCGTTTATTCTAGTAATTCCAACACCTTTAGAACCATATAAAGGTTTAAGTACAATATCTCCACCAAGTTCTTCAAAGGAATCTAAAGCGTCATTAGGATTTTCACATATTATTGTTCTTGGTGTTGGGATGTTATGCTTTTCTAGATAAATTGATGTAAGAAATTTATCACTTGCTATCTCCAAGGATTCTCTCGAATTAATTAATCTAATTCCATACTCTTCGATTGCGTTGAGTAAATCAAGTCTAAAGAAAATCTTTTGAGTTGGTGCGGCTCCAAAGCCTCTAACAAGGGCTCCATATGGATCAAGATTTTCAAACTGTTTTTGAAATTGGTTGATACTAATCTTCACTATAATTGTTGACGGGATAAAATATTCTACCTCATATCCTCTAGATTCAAACTCTTTAGTTAAAGTGTGAACTTCAGAATCGTCTGGTTTGGGCGTAATTATCATAGATGGCATGCTATTCACTCATGAATAAATTACATAATTCAACTAACACTTAATAAATAAATTTAAGTTTTTTAAAAATATATTGAAGTCAATGGAATCGAACAATAAAGAAAACGAAACGGAAAAATTAACACGGATACTTTCAATAGTTCAGAACCTATACTACAAAAAAAAAGAACAACTGGACGATTTAAAATTAGAAATCTCTGAAATACAGTCCGTTTTAACTAATATAAACTCGTTAATTTCGAATCAATCATTCTCTAGTGCAGACGAGTTATATTCAAAATCGCATTCTCAAGAAAGTAAATCTATAGACGAATATTTTAACGAAGAAATCTCTGAAGAAGCTTTTAAGGGAACTAATATTAAACGAAAAATCTTTTCAAATCAAAATCAAGAAGAAGAAAATCTATTATGTGTTCTTAACCTCTACGATTTTAAAAAAGTCGAGATAAAGTTTATTGATCCTGAAAAAAGAGGGATACAAGAGACTTCTGGAAATTTTATTAACATTTTTCTCAAGGGAGCTCTAATAAAAATAAAAGAAAATAACCCTAATTTGAGTATTAGTTATCGGTTTAAGAATGTTGATAAAATTGAATACATTAGCATCTCAAATTTAAGCTCAATTGAAGATTATGATTTAATTACCACAAAAATCCGAGAATTATTGGCTTGTGAAAACTAATCCTTTTAAGAAGAAATGTGGATTTGATAAAGTTTGAATAGTATTTATTATATAAAGATATTATATTGATTAATTAAAATACAAAGAATTAATTATACAAACTTTCATATTAATTTTAATTATTAATTTGGAGCGTATGAACATTGGCTAAGAAGAAAAAAATTTTAATGATGCCTGTCATTCATTCAAAGTTTAACGATAAAAATTTAGAGGATATACTCATAAATAAATCGAGAACTCTCTTAACAGAACAGAAAGGGGCCCCTCCTTCGTTTATTTTTCTTTCTGGAAGTTTCTTCGATGTAAAAGGATTTGTATACACGGGGCTTCGAGCGTGGAAAGGTGCGGTAAAACCTACTAATTCTGATGAGGGTAGAAGACCTCTGTTAGAAGCTACATTTGCTTCTCTTTCAGTTTATCTAAGTTCATTGCTTGCGTTACAGGCAGATTTTTTCTTTGCTTACGATGAAATCAAGGACATATTATTAGAAAAGAAGCGGGAAGATCTGTGGACTATTGTTTCGGAAAAATTACCATTTATTTCGCTCCCTCCAAAAGAAATGTATGGAAGCCAGTCTTCTCCAATATCTCCCTATTTTGTAATTGAACAAGATGACGAACTCATATTGGGGGAGATTTATCCTTCGGCTTATTTAACAAAAGTTATTTCTAACATAAAAACGAGATTTTTCGTGTTTTTTCAATATCAAGGATACTCCGCTTTTGGATTTTTTGATGCATTGCCTGATCGGGCTAATTTTGGATTTGAAGAAAAAGCAAGAGAAATTGATGCTGAACCAACATCAGATAACCTGCAAAAGTATGCGACTAATGCTAAAAATTTAAAAGAAGTCTTAATCGCTCTCATCGAATCGCATAATAACGCTTATCTAGGACAGTATTTAATTGAGGATTACGAACTCTTATTAAATAAACTATTAGAATCGGAGGAGCTTTAATATGGTGAATATTGGATTACTTGGAGATATAAGCGCTGGTAAAACGAGCATTCTCCGTCTTTTTGTAAGATATCTAAAAGTAGGAGACATAGAAAAGGTAAAAGGAGGTAAAAAATGTACCGTTGTTAAAACTGATTTTTCCGGTGAAGCAACGGTTCCTGGAGGAGATAAAGAAGATTCTCTTAACCAAAAAGAAACTAAAACAATTCATCCAAATCGAGTTGTATTTAGAGAAGATAGTACCGGAAAAGCTCACACTATCTTTGCACCTGGGGGGGACCGACGAAGAGCGGTAGTAAAAATGGGAATTATTACTATAAGCAGAATAGCTACACAAATCATAGCAGTAGTTTCTTTAGATCGTGAATTAAAACGACAGTTTGAATTTTTCAACGATGTTCGCTTTTTTCCCGATAAAATATATGTTTGCATAAATAAAATCGATTTAATTGAAGGGGACAAGGATAAGAAATTGGAAGAAATAAAAAATAAAATTGATGCCTTCTTCAATCAAAGGAAAATTTCAGTTATTGACTATTTCATAACTTGTGGTGAAATTGTAAAGGATTTTGCTGAAGTGGAAGAATATAATAACAACGTTGCAGAAATGATATTAGGCATTACAGTTAATCGTTAAAAACGAAAATAATCCTTATTTCTCTTATTCTTCTAATTTTAAAGATAATTTTACCAACAATTTATGTAAATCTAATTTATATCCAATTAGAGGTGTGAGTTGAACTTGGTTAGTCGTTTTATCTATTACTAAGTAACCTTCCTTTTCCAGCTCCTTTAAATCATCTGTTATCTCTTTTTTGCTTCTTAATTTTTTGATTTCCTGAATTGAAGAAGAACCAGAATTCTTAAGACAAGAAGTTAGTGCACATAATAAAGTTGCTGCTAAACTAGGTTTTCCCTCAAAAGGATTAGCAGAAACCAATTCTGTGACCTCACTATCGTAATTTATATACCAGTGTGAATTTAGCGAATTGAATTTTACTTGAAGTCCCAGTGGAATAAGGTAATTAGATAATCCAGCAATCAAATTTTGGAAATGAATCGATTTGTTCTTATTTTTAACATTTAAAATCTCGAGTATCTCTTTTTTAGTAGCCCCTATTTGATAGGAATTTCTCTTTCTACTAAGTAAGTGCATTAAAATTGAAATTTCATTCATTCTTTCAAAAACCTCACACATATAATGTATTTGTCTCTTTTTGATATTTAATTTTCCCTAATTGAAGCAGGTGCAACAGATATACGAACTGTTCGTAAATCATTAATTGTTCTATCTCATTTTCAAACACATCTTCGAAATAGCATGGGAGTTTATTTCTGATTTTATTAAAAAATGTATTGACTTTTTCCATAAACATTAGCCTAGGGATTTCTAATAAAAATTGATAGTCACTTCTCTCTCTATTCAAGTGTTCAATCGTTAAATCCACTATCTTTTCTTTACAGAAACGACTTGAGGCATATTCTAAAAAATTTAGAGATAGCGCTTCTAATTCAAAATTATAATTCCAGCAACCATTAAAAATCTCAATTATTTCTTCTTCTGCTGGACTCTCTTTTAAGAAATCCATAAATTTCTTTTCAATATCTAAAGAACTAAGTAAATTCCTTAATTCCTCAAATTTACGGTTTAGTAGCTCGCATGCATTTATGTAACTTTGTGAATAATTTTCAATGTTGAAAATGCTAAGTGAATCTTTAATATCGAGAAAAATTGGATTTAATTCGAGCTCCAATAAGTTAATTTTACCTGAAAGAACATCATCTTTAATAATATCAATCTTTTTATTGATCTCCTCTGAAAAATCTAAATTTTCCATAATTATCTTTCTTTTAAAATTTTAGGTTTAAATATGGTAGATACTTCTTTTTTGCCAACTCTTGCAACTCCAATTAACTTGTCTGCGAGTGAATATAACGCATTTGATGATTTTGGAAGAAACATTAATAATTGAATAGAGTTGTTTTCTAAAGTAGATTTTATCATATGATACGAAGCTTCTGAATTCTTATCGTCCAAAAACATTCCGGCTTCATCAAACATACATAATGGCGAAGGTTTAATTTCTTGAAGAGATAAGATTAAACTAATTGAAATCATTGAAATTTGACCACCACTTAAGGCTGTACAAGATTTTAACTGGTCTTTTGAGATCGCAGCCTTGATATCTATACCCAATTCTTCAAAATTTCCTATTATCTCAAGAGTACAATAAGCTTTAATATTTGCGGAGTTAAATTTTTGGTTGATTTTAGAATTTAATTCCTTAAGAACTATTTGAAACTTATCAAAATATGTGGTTTCCAATTTTTTTTCTGTTTTAATAGCTGCCTTTATGTCTCTTTCTAATTCTTTCTGATTTTTTGTAATTTCTTTTAAACCTGTAATCATCTGTTCTTTTTCTATTAAAAGTGAATCGTCGACATCTAAATAATTTAAAAGTTCTTTATCAATTTTTAGTACGTCTCTATTAATATCTTCTATTGGGCGAACTGTTATTTTTTCTTCTCCGATATATTGCCCAATTTCAGATAAAATGCGGTTTAGATCTTCCTTCTTCATCCCTAATTCATGTTTTATTGAAGATTGCTTAAAAATTTCTTGCTCTAAGCTTAGTTTTACTTGAATATGAGCTTGGTCTATCTCGCGCTTCTCTTTCTGTGTTATTACTTTTCGGTCCTGCAATTTAGAGATTTTTGTCTTAATTGATAGAATCTCATCTTCCAAATTTTCTAATTTTCTATAAATTTCAAATGCCTTTTTATCTGACTTCTGGAAATCAGTTTTTTTCGCATCGTAATTTAGTTTAACTATGCTTAAATTGTTTTCATTAAAATTTATATTATCATTGATTTCCTTTAATGATTCTAGATTATCATTTAATTTTTTATCCCATTTTTTTAGTTCATTGTTTAAATTGTTTAGTTCGTTTGGAATTTCCTTTACTCTATTGTTCCAATCGAAGAATTCAGGCTCTTTTTGAGACTCAAAATCTTTGATTTTTTTCGTGAGGTCTTTAATGTCTTCTTTAATTTCTCCATTTTTTTGTTCTAATGAATAAATCTGATTATATAATTGATTTTTTTTTGAAGTTAACCTTTCTTTGTGCTTGAAATTGAACAAAAGGTCAGTAAATGATTCTTTTTTTCTAAAAATCTCACCTTGAAGCTTTTCAAATTTTGCTTGATTCACTTTTAATTCTAATATTTTATCATTTAACGATTTAATTTCTTTTTCTACCAGTTCAGATTGTTCCTTTTGAGTCCCTGCGCTTAATAAACCTTTAAGTCGTTTTATATGAGGACTCTCATATACATACTTATACGATATTATCTGTTTACCTTGTAGAGTCACACACTTACCCTTGAAAGCTCTTGTTTTATAAAGCTCTTTTGCAGAGAGATTATCTTTAACAACAAGACAATTTTTAATCTTCGAATAAATAACTTTTTGAACATTTACATCGTCATCAATAATTTTAATTAATTCTGCTAAATAACCTATTACTCCTGCAGCTGAAATTTTTGGAAAGGGAGTAACATTTACCTTCTTTGGAATATAGATATTACAATAAGCATTATATTTCTTTTTTAATCTCTCTAATAAGTTTAATGTGTCCCAATCGCTCGCAATAAAACTATTAAGTAGCCGCTCTCCTAAAACCGATTCAATTGCGTAGCTTAACTCATCGTCATATTTTAAATACTCGATTATTGGACCTTTAACGCGATCCTCTAATTCTCTTTTCTTAATTTCTTCTTTGAGAACATTAATATTGGGTGACAAAACGATTTTTCGTTCTCTTAATGCTGTTTGTAGTACTTTAAACTTTTGCATCTTTTTCGATTTGTTGTATTCTAACTGCTCGATTTCAGCTCCAAAATTTAGTAAGTTTACGGTAACTTTCTTTAGATCAGTATCTAATTGCTTCAATAAATCGTTTGAAGGATTTTCTAAGAACCATTTATTTTTTTCTAGTTTGTGGTCAATGTCCATCAAACTTTGAAATATGTCGTTGATATCTTTATTGGTGTTTTCAATTTTACTTTCATTCTCTTGGATAGTTCTTAAATATCCTTCTTTTTCATTAGTTAAATTGTTATATTTTTCTAAGAAAGCTTCATTCTCTTTGATCATTCTTATAAGATCATTTTGTTCTTTAATCGATTTGTCAATGTCGCTCTTTACAGATTGTTTCTTTCTGTTAACTATTTTGATTTCATTTTCCAAGTTTTGCTTTTGGCTGTTAAATTTATCTACAACCTTTTCTATTTCCGAGACTTTTGCTGATAACTCATCCAATTCTTGTTTTGCTATTATTTTTTCTTTCTGCCAAGCATCAATTTTTTCTACTAGTTCTTTTTTTTTATATTCTAATTCTCCCGTTTTTTTTGATGCATTATTAAGGTTGTTATCTATTTCAATAATTATTCTTTCTTTTTCTTTAACTAAACTTCGGTATTTTCCAGTTTCCTTGGTTATAGAGTTTATTTTGTTTTGGCTCTCCTTGAAGGATAACTCCAATTTCTCAATATCTTTTTGTAGAACATCCTTATTAGCCCATAACAATTCATCAGTATATTTATTTCTGATATCTAATAATTTCTTTTTCTCATTAAGCCGTTCTAACTTTGGTGCTAATATATCCAAGTTAAAATTTAATGTATTTTTTCTGGTTACTAGTGATTGAAATTCTATATCTAAAGATAAAACACCTTTTTTTTGTTGAAGTATCTCCTCTCTGAGACCTTTAAGCCCAATACCTTCTTCTAAAAATGAACATAACTCGATAGGTTTTAAATTCTTAATTGCATCGATTTTACCTTGACTTACAAACGCGAATTGATTGTCGGGATTAATTTCTAACTCAGTAATAAGTTTTTGAATTTCATTCACATGAACTTTTTTAAAATTCTGGTCATGGTTAAGTTGAATTTCGAAAAAAGGAGATTTTCCTCTTATAACAGTTCTTCTTACTTTAAGGATTTCACCATGGTACTGAATATGAAGTTCAACCATAGCATGAGCTTGACCGTTTCTAATAAAATCAGACCACTTTTTATAACGTTCGTCTCTTTCATTACTCCCTAAAGCAAATTTAATAGCCTGAAAAATTGATGTTTTCCCGCTCCAGTTTGGTCCAATGATTAAAATAAAACGAGGAGGATCTTGGTTTTCTTGAATTGAAAAATCTACTTCGTCTCTTTGAAATGATAAAAAGTTTTCTAATATAACTTTGCGAAGAAATATACCATTCTCGTTAGGTTTTTTTTCAATTATTTCTTTTACCTTTCTTTTAGAGGAAGTAGCCGTTCATTGTCACCCATTATATTATTTTTTTCCAAAAGCTCGCTTTAAATTATCTATACGTTTTTTTGCTTTTTCTAAATTAATTTGAGCCATTTTTGGACTATCGTTTAGAATAAAAGCGTATTTTGCTAGTAGTTTTCTATCATTTTCTTCTAATAGTTCCTGCTTATTTAATTTATCAATAATGAGTAAGAGCTCACTATAATTCTTAGAAACTGCGTTTTCATATAATTGGTTGAGCATAAATTCGGAGAACCTTTCTTGCTTTATTAGATTAAGAACTTCAGACGATCCATTAACTGTTATCCCCGTTTTTCCTCCCTTCATGAATCTCATATTTAATGAGTTTTGATTTTCAGTTACTTTATCATTCGAAAAATCCAATTTTACCTCCTCATGAGAAATGGAAGGAATGAATTCTCCCGATTCTATTAAGTCAATCAATCCATCTGTAATTTCATTACTTGAATCATTTAATTCGGATTTAAGAAAATGTTTAAAGATACCCACTTTCAGCAATTGATTTATATCCTTTATTTCCCAATTAACTGTGAAGTCTACTAGTGTTTTAATGTCAAATACGATTTTCGGATTCTTTTCTGAGAAGTTCCTGAAAATCGTCTCTCTCTCGATGTTATCTAAAAGGGGAATTTTTATAAACAGATCAAAGACTTCAAAAATTGATCTTGAATTTACTTCGATCTCTTTAATGTCATTGTTAATCCAGATTAAAATTAGCCCATTTTTCAATATTTCCTTTTTATTTTTAAAAGATATTACAAAATACTCTAATAAGCTCCTTTTTTTTAATTTGATGTTAGTAAAATTCTCTTGATTAATTAATAGTATTCCTTTTATTCTATTTTCTTTTAGTTGATCTTCAGTTGGTTGAGTTTCCTCACCAATTTCATCTGAATTTGTTTCCTTAACTTGTATTAAACTTTGTAGAATAGATGTAAAGTTGTTAATAAACACCTCAGGCGCCTTTATGATTTCCTCCTGATTTAGTTCATAAAAATTTAGATAATAATTTTTGGAAATTAGCTTTAAATAATCATCAATATCCGTTCCAGACTTAATATTGATTAGAATAGCACCTTTTGGCTGAATAAATTTATTATAACTCTGAGTGATCGAATCCTCGTGGTTGGTTAACATAATCTTCAAATAACTAATGATATCGTTATACTTATCTCTATAAAAAATCTCCTCCCTATCAATGTTAATTTCATTTGGTGTAATTACCCGATAGTATTTAGAGAATTCTATATCGTTATCCATATCTTCCATAGAGTATATCATCTATCTGATATTTATTTTTTTTAAACATTATTTTCATGGCAATAATCACATAAATATTTAGCGTTTAATTATCTACCGACAAAAACTCACACTTTTAAATATCTTAATTTAAAATATCAACAGCTTAATTATTTAGATCAACAAGCAAAGGTTAATAAAATAATGAGAGGTAAAGAATTTACAAAAATATTGAGCATTAAATAAAAAAAAGAGTGTAGGATAAATATTACTTTATTTTTTTCCGCCAGTACCATGCATACAGAAAAATCCGCCTTCTAGTTCGTACTTTGGAAATAATCCACAACCAAAGCAACTACAACCATTATTTTTAACTTCGGACATCGGTTTTTCAGTTTTTCCACGCGAACAAAAAAGCGCATGTGGCTCAAATTCGTTTAATTGATTAGGTTTGAACGAAGGACAAGGACCACAGAATTTCCGACATTCGCTCATACTTTCCTCATCATCAGGAACGGGTTTCGGCATATTATTTAAACCTATTTTATTACTTTAAACAACTAATTTTTTCTAATTATTAACGAAGTAACCTTATTAGCTATTAAATTTAATATTTATAGATTATTAATTTAAGGGGAATTACATCATAATTTGTGAGCTGATATACTATTCAACCAAACATAATAGTCTAATTAACAGTTAATACTTGATTAAAAATTTCTAAGTATTGCTTTATTTCTTCCTTAAACAAGTGATAATAAGTAAATTTTTGCTTTTTATATCCTTGTATTATACCGGCTGTAACTAGCTTCCTTAAATGATGAGAAATTGTAGATTGGGACTTATTTAATATAGCTTCTAATTCGCATACACATCTGTCTTGTTCCTTTAAAGCATTGATGATGATTAATCGCTCCTTGGATGAAATTGCAGATGTAAATCTTTCAATCACATCCAAATTTTCATTCTCTTCTAGCTTTTTACCCAATTCTAGTAAGTTCTCAAAATGAGCATTTGAATTTGAGCAACTATTACATGTACATAATAATTTTTTTATTTCTAAAGATCTTTTTTGTTTTATGAGTAACACCTTCATTTCTTCTATATTAATCTCATTATAAATATAAAGAATAAATCGATAAATATAAATCTATAACATTTAAGGCTTTTATTTAGTTCAAATCGACAACCTTAAATTTGAAGTATAATATTCTATCTCATACTCTCGACATCAAAAATATTAAAATATACGAAGTACTGAAGATGGTTGAAGAAGATATCGAAAATAGAGCTATTCATAAGCTAAGTGAAACGGAAGAACCAAAACAAGAATCAAGAAAGATAAATTATTTTGAGAAGCTTCTCCCTATTTGGGTAGTGTTATGTATTTTATTAGGTATTATTCTCTCCCAGTTTGTTCCAGAAATAAGCGAAACGATAAATTCACTACAAATAGGGGGGATCTCCATACCAATAGGAATTTGTCTATTTCTCATGATGTATCCTGCAATGTTGAATTTACAGGCATCAGAATTGAAGAAATTAAGGAGAAACCCAAAACCTATAATATTAACATTAGTTTCTAATTGGCTCGTCGCTCCTTTTGTGGGATTAGCAATGGTTAATATATTTCTACCTGGTACAGCCAAAGATATACTTGAACTAAAAGTTGCGATAATTTTACTCTCAAGTTCGCCCTGTACGGCTATGGTGTTAGTTTGGGGATGGATGGCGAAGGGTAACCAAGAACAGAATGTAGTAAATACAAGCTTAAATACGATAACAATAATCTTTTTGTACGTAGCAATGGTCTCTTTATTAACAGGTATACAGAATATTCCAGTTAATTCACTGTTATTACTAATCTCTTTAATATTCTTCATTGGTATACCATTATTGCTTGGAATAATAAGCAAGAGATTAATCATCGCATCAAAAGGATTGTCGTGGTTTAACGATAGCTACAAACCATTTGTTGGAAAGATTTCAATTGTTGCTTTATTGACAACTTTAGTTGTATTATTTTCTTTAAATGGAGATGTTCTTATAAATAATCCTGATTTATTGCTTCTAGTCTCAATTCCACTCTTAGTAGGTTTTGTTATAGTGGTTGCTTACAATGTTTTTATTACAAAAATCTTCAAAATGAAGTATAAAGAAGCGGTTATTACAGTAATTATCGGTTCCTCAAGTCACTTTGAAATTGCTATTGCAACAGCTATCGCTATGTATGGAGTGGGTTCTGTTGCAGCTTTAGGAACTACAATGGGCTTATTTTGGGAAGTACCTGTTATGCTTGCAATAGTATATCTTGGAAAATTCCTAGCGAAACGAGGTTTCTGGAAATCTAATTAATAATAATAAAAAAACATTAAAAAACAAAATAGGATTGATATCAATGGCAGTAGTATATATGCGTAAACTAGAGCAAGAGCCTGATAGTTATGATTCTAAATTCACAGTACTTACAAAGGGTGTAAATCTAGAGGTTAGAGAATGGATACTTGATAAAATTGGCAAATCTAAGTCCATCCTAGAAGTTGGATGCGGAACTGGTAGTTTCGCCTCTCAAATGGCATTAAAGGGAAATGATGTTATAGCTCTAGATATCAATTTTCAAATGATTAATTTTGCTATGCAGAACTATCCTTCTGATCTAAAAGAAGGTACACTTGTATACCAGACGGGCTCGTTTACTAGCATGCCTGTGAATGCGAATTCTCAGGATTTAATTGTTAGTACATTCATGTTATCTGAACTTCGACCTTTTGAGCAACAAATATTCCTTAGAAATGCTTGGAAAGTATTAAAACCGAATGGTCAGTTAATATTGGCTGCTGAATTTGTACCTAATGGTTTCTGGAAGTTATTGTTTAAATTAAAACGATGGAGATATAAAAAGAAGCTTAGACGTCTTAAATTGCGGAGTACATTTCTATTAAAATGGTTCTTCAGATATATCGAACCAATTGGATTTAAAATTAAAGCAAAAGAAGATTGGAAGCACGGGACTATTCAAGTCCTCGAATTAATTAAGGTTGATGATAAAAAAACCAATGAACCGGGATATTATCAACCTGAACCAAAAAAATTTAAAGGTATAATATCTCAACTAAGAATATATCGTTGTATTTATACCGGACAAGTAGATCTCGTTCCAATAGATCCGGGACTTTACAAATCGGGGAATCCTGATAAAACCTCTCCTATAATTGTTACCGCAAACTATGAATTTACTTTTATTAAAGTAATGAGAGATCTAAAAGGTCTTGACGCCTGGGTGTTATGTGTTGATTCTAATGGGATAAATGTGTGGTGTGCTGCAAGAGGAAACGACTTTGGGAATAATGAATTAATAGAAGCAGTTGAGGCTACTGGATTAGCGGAAATAACCGAGAGAAAAACTTTAATTCTCCCACAATTATCTGCGGGAGGCGTAGCTACTCCAGATTTACAGAAAAAAACAAAAGAATTCCCCTTCCGAGTGGTGTTTGGACCAGTATGGTCTAAAGACTTACCTGAATTTATAAAAAATAGACCTGCTCGAAAACCGGATAGTATGAAACTTGCTAAATTTACGTTAAAGCATCGTTTTCGTGGATTTATTACTCACACGACCTTTCTACTGAGAAAAATATTTTTATTGCCCTTAATTGCCTTGTTCTTGATTTCCTTTGTTCTAAATCTGATTGGGTTGTTCGATAAATTTTGGTGGGCTGGTGAACTCTTACTTTGGATAATAGGCTCAAATTTTTTAATAACATTTTTATTTCCTATATCTAAATTTACTCGGAGATTCATATATAAAGGGATTTTCTTTGGAACATTAGATTCTATTGCTCTGGGAGTTTTAACGTATTTCCTACATAATTCAATAATCTATATGCTATTGAGCTTCGCGTTTTTCTTTTGGGTTTCATTTTTCTCTACAATGTCTTTAAGTGGCTACACGATGGCCACGAGCCCTAGTGAAATTCAGGAGGAATATCCAATTTTTAGTCTCATAAACAAAATTTTGTTAACAATTAGTTTGATTTCAATGGTGTTTGGAATCATTTTACTGTAATAAATATTAATACAAAAAAATAAAAGGAAATTGAAATATAAGAGGTATGTATAATGACACAATCGGAATTTAAAGTTAGTTTAGAAAATTTATCTATAAAGGATTTTAAAAT
>JAEOTS010000071.1 GCA_016839745.1 Promethearchaeota archaeon | reverse complement strand
GAAGAACCTCCTAAACCAATAGAAGAACCTCCTAAACCAATAGAAGAACCTCCTAAACCTAAAGAAGAACCTCCTAAACCTAAAGAAGAACCTCCTAAACCTAAAGAAGAAACCCACGTACTTAAGAAACCTGCAATGCCTGATGCTCCTAAAGTTGAGGGTTTAGAAAAACCAAAAGTCCCCGTAGAAGTTCCACCACCATCTAGTCCTCCTAAAAAAATAATTGTGGTAGAAAAAGAGCAACAACAGGAAATACCTGCGAAACCTATGGATCAAAAAGTATTAACTGAAGATAAAGGTGCTATAGAGGCTGTTACTACTTCGCTGCCCAAATTGATTAAGCAACCAGAAATTCCAAAAAAAGAGAAACCATCTGAACCCGAGATTATAATCAAACCAAAAATTCAACCCACTAAAGTAGGATTAAATCTAAATCCTGAAGATTTTATGGTCAAACAACGCCCTAAAACCGTAACAACTGTACCGAAAGATGCTAAAAACAAGTTAAAAACTTCACCGTTTGCCCATGTTTCAAATCCAGTGGAACTTAAAAAACCTATTCCAGTTTCACCTACAAAATTGGTAAAATCAAAGACTCCCTCAGGTTTCATACCACCAAGCAAAAGTGAAAAACCAAAAGTGCAAACGAAACCCGATATTTCAAAAAATATATTCTCTGAAATGGCCGAAAATTCAGCACAACCTCCCATTCCTATTAGTAAAACAACCCTTACAAAACCTAAAGCCCGAGTAGTTGTGGCAAAACCTAGCAAAGCACCAATTTCAATAACACCACCCGTAATATCACAAAAAGTAGAAAATTCTCCGGTCCAGGCTCCATCGGGGACTGCTGACATACAACAAAAAGCCGAATTAGAAAAATCATTAATGGATTTAAGGATTAAAAAAGCAAATATTACTAAAATGTCGTTAGATTTTGATATGAAAGAACTTACAGGTGAAATTACAACTGAAGAACTTGAAGTAAAGAAGCAGAAATTGAAAACGATTGAAGCTAATATCGACCAACAAATCCAAGACTTAGAGAAATTATTAGGAAGATAAGAAAATTACCGTTCTTCTTAAGAATAGATTTAGATTTAAGTTCCTAAAGAGAAGGAGAAATATTCTTTACTCGGTAAAAAGATTTTTTATTTATTTTTCCTTTAAAGAGTTTAAAGAGTTAAGTTTACTTAAGAAAATATGTTTATTAGGTGTATGTTTTGACTCCAACTGTAATAATGAAATTTGGTGGAAGCTGTTTAATAGACAAGAGTGCTTTTAATAAAATCCTCGAAATTTTAAATATATATAAAAATGATAAAAAAATAATTGTCGCCTCAGCATTTAATGGGATAACAGATTTACTACTAAATACAGCTCACAACGTCAACGATTCAAGAGTTCTTGATGATAATATGGCAATTTTAGAAAAAAAACATTTTAATGCTATAGAACAAATCTTCGACGAGGATTCAGAGCATTATTTTAAAGCTAAAATTTGGGTTGACGAGAAACTTAGCGAATTAGAAGATACTTTTTCTGATATTAAAGAATTTGGAATGGAACCGTATTACCAAGATTATGTTTTAAGTTTTGGGGAAATTCTATCAACCTATATTTTAAATCAATATATCTTAAGTAAAGGGTTGGATTCTGTATATATTCCCGCAAATAAGCTGATTATAACTAATGACGAATTTAACAACGCTTATCCTTTTTATGAATTTACAAACCAGCGAGTGCAAAAGTTATTGTTACCTCTCCTAGAAAATCCTAAAAAAGATATAATTATATGTATAACGGGATTCATTGGAAGAAACAAAATCGGATATACTACCACTTTAGGGAGAGGTGGTTCCGATTACTCAGCCACAATTCTCGCCCATTCGATATCTGAAACAGCAGAAGATAAAGATATTAAAGTTATATTGTGGAAGGATGTAGATGGATTAATGACCATAAATCCAAAATTCGTTCCAAAATCAACCCTTATTAGAAATTTAGATTACAAAGAAGCTAAGCATATAGCCAATTTTGGAGCTAAAATACTCCATCCAAAGTGCCTCGAAGCAATCGAGAAAAAAAATATACCTTTAGAACTAAGAAATTTTGACAAACCTTTGGAAAAAATAGAGTTTACCGAAATTTCAGAGCACACAGATAAAAACGAGATCAAAGGTATTTCAACAGTAGAAGATGCTGTAATCATTACCGTTGCTTCAGGTAGTTTAGTTGATGTTCCAGGAGTTTTAGCAAAAATTTTTAAAGTTATGAGTAAAAATAGTATAAGTGTCTCCTTGGTAGCTCAAAGTGCTTCTGAAATTAGTACATCATTTATTGTAAAAGAAAACGAATCCAAGAAAGCAGTTGAAGCTTTATACAATTCGGGATATTTTTCTGATTTTTTTGAAATTAAATCTGAA
The DNA here is from genome assembly GCA_016839745.1 of Promethearchaeota archaeon. Classification (GTDB taxonomy): domain Archaea; phylum Asgardarchaeota; class Lokiarchaeia; order Sigyniarchaeales; family SOKP01; genus SOKP01. Next base: position 25,413 of record JAEOTS010000071.1, on the reverse strand, counting down.
GAGGTAGCAATTATCAATATCACCGGTTTTAAAATATTAGAAAACTTAACTAAAGCCAAAATTTTTCAAGGATTAGATAAAAAAAATATTCTTGTAAAAGCAATAACTCAAAGCACTGAAGAACTGAACCTTTCATTAGTTATTGATAGAAAGGATGTCCTTATTGCCATTAACATCATTCACGATGATTTATGCGAAGAATTTGAACAAGGATAAAAATATTTAGGTAAAATGAATATTGCTACAAATAATAACAATCAGAAAAAGTCAATTTTAAATCTACTGGCTTCTTGATTCGATTATTCTTCGAGTAAGTTCAGTAAAGGAATCATCTACATTAATCCCTGTTTTAGCTGAAGTCTCTATGTAAATACTGCCTTCCTTTTCAGCAAAAGCTCGAGCTTCTTCTCGATCAATAACTTCTCCTACATCTTCGAGTAGATCTAATTTATTTCCGATCAATACAAAAGGGATGCTCTCATTACTGAATTGTCGGATTTCTGTAAGCCACTTCCTTGTTTCAATGTAGGTTTGCTCCCTTGTTAAGTCAAAGACTAACAAAGCGCCAGCAGCTCCCTTGTAAAATGTCGATCGGATGAACTCGAATCGCTGTTGTCCGCCAATATCCCAGATCGATAGAGTTGCGACTTCCCCGGGCTTAAACTCTACATCTTTTGTTAATATGTCAACTCCGACGGTTAACTTATAGTTCGCTGCAAATCGGTTTTTGATAAACCTTTGGACGAGACTCGTTTTTCCAACAGCGGCAGCTCCCGTAAGTAAAACTTTTAACTTAAAACTCGACATAGAAGACCTCTACCTTGAATAATATTCTATTATTTTTAAAAATTTCAATTGAATATAAGATATTATCTTTATTATTAAATTCTATTTATTTATTTCTTTTTAAAAAGTTAATACAGTTTCTGATAAAAATTTAATATATTTATCTCTTAAATACTTTTATACTCTTTTTCAATGATGATATATATAATATTAAAGGTTTCTGTTATTTACCTTAAATTCTATAAAAATTTCTGTTTACTTTATCTAATTTTGCACTATTTTCTGTATTTGGGTAAAGAAAATGCGATAAAGAAGGTAACTTACCTTTTTAAAATATCGTTATATTCTGTTAAACTAGGAAAATGTTCTAGATTTAGATGTGGAAAATACATCGCTTGTGCGTATTCCTTTTGGAATTCTTGTGCTATAGCGATTTCAATATATTCTATTTTTTCGCTTAATTCTCGGGCTTTATCTCTTAGTGCAATATTTAATAAGCAATTTTGAGCTCCAATTCCTGCAGCATTTCCAATTTGATATATAAATTCGTCAGGAATATCGGGAATCATGCCAATGAATTTAGCATTACTTTTATTGATATAATTTCCAAAAGCTCCAGCTAAATATATCTGTTTAATTTTGAGCTCATATTCATTTGCTTGATTCAAATGGTTTAAAATTATACGAGCACCAGAATAAAATGCTGCTTTCGCCATTTGTAACTCTCTTATATCGTTCTGAGAAATTGTAATATCTCTTTTAATTGAAGTTTGATCTTTTTTTACTAAGATAAACTCGATATTCTTATTATTTTTGATAATACTCTCGTGATCTATAAATTTTTTATTAAAACCCCCACTTCTGGTAATAATTTTTGATTTCAACATTTCTGCTACAGCGTCAATTATTCCGGAACCACAAATCCCTATTGGTTTCTTACTGTTGATTGTTGTATATCTGACACTTAAATCCGTAGGATCAATCTTAAGAGTGTCAATCGCCCCCGCTGCTGCCCGCATTCCGTCGTTTATATGAGCCCCTTCTAGGGCAGAACCTGCTGCGCAAGAACCTGTGGCAAGAACATCCGTATTTCCTATAATGATCTCACCATTTGTTCCTACATCAATAGCTAAAGTTAAATCTGATTCGTTATCGATTTCTGATGATAAGATTACCCCCATTGTGTCTGCTCCAACATATCCAGCAATCAAAGGAAGTACATATGCATAACCTCCGCGATTGATTTTAATATTTATGTCTTTGGCTTGTACATTCAAATCTTTCTTAAATGCGGGTACATAAGGGCTTAAACCGATATAAGTTGGATCAATATTTAGGAAGATATGGTGCATAACGGAATTCCCAACAAATGTGGCTTCATATATTTGAGATGGCGAAATTTTAGCTTCAGCACATGTTTCATTGATAATTACATTTAAAGCGTCTAAAACGACATTATTTAACTTTAGGAGCCTTTTCTTGTTGTTTTTAATATATGTAATACGGGAAACAACATCTTCGCCAAATGCAGTTTGTGGGTTAAGAGCTGATGCAATCGAATATATTTTTCCATTGCTTAAGTTTAGTAAATAGCCGACTAGTGTTGTAGTTCCAATGTCAAATGCAATTCCAAAATTATTTGCAACTTTATTTCCCGCTTCGCAGTCAATAATTTTATTATCCTCATACAGAGTTAAAGTAATATGATGGTTATCTTTTCTTAAGGCTAAAGGTATTTTTTTTAAAGTTTCATATTCAAATGAAGGTTCGAATTGATCTTTATTAATTTCGGTTGTAGAAATGAGGGCTGATATAATCCTTTCTAAATCAGGAATAGGAGTTTTTAAATTTGGTTTATCAACTTCAATAAAAACTTTCTTAACATTCGGATTTAGGTTAATGCCTTTATTTATACCAGAAGTCAAAATCTTAAAATCTTCAAGTACAAATTCTTGAGGTAGAAATACTCTAATTTGAGGTTGCGGATGCTTTTTAATGAGATCAAATTGATCTTCAGCAATATAACATTGGCATGCTAATCGGTAGTTTTCACTAATCTCTTCCTTTGTTAATCGCTTCTTTTCAGAATCAGTGGGAGGATTAAAATGCTTGTTTCCTTGTTGGACTAATAGCTTACACTTCCCACACGTTCCAAGACCACCACATAGTGATCTTACACGGATACCTGAATCCACTAACAATTGGTAAATAGTCTCATTTTTGTAATAGTGCAATCTTCTTGAGATAGGTTCGAAATCAATAATAATTCTAGAATTATTACTCATCATTAGTTGCTCTTTATAACATATATTAAAAATTGAAATGAAGTTAAAATATTAATAATATTACGAAAATGACTTTTAACCGTTAGGTTTTATTAGTAAGGGTAATCATTAAAATATAAAAAGTTTAATTAATAAATCGGTTTAATTTATTGTAAGAAGTAAGAATAATTTCACTTAACCCTTATTCCATATTTCAACTATTAAATGAGGAGTTTAAATTAAAATGGAGGGAAAAGAAGAATTAGCTCAAGAAGCTTTAAAATATCTGACTTTAGCTCAGAATTTTGAAGTAGAGAGGAATTTTGGAAAAGCTGTAGAGAGTTATCAGTTAGCTGCTGATTATCTTAAAAGCAGTGGATATTTGATAAATAAAATTAGCGATATTTATTCTAGAATTGAAGAGTTAAAAGAATTAGCTAAACAAGAGGTGATCTACAATCAAGCTAGTGCAAAAAGTCAAGTTGATCAAATACAAGATCAAGCGTTTTCCTTATTAGATGGAGCTCAAAAACTAGAATCTGATGGATTTTTAGAAGATGCTATTAATCAATATATGTCAGCTATCAGATTATTGGTTCAAGCAGGGTGGTCTGAAGCTCAATTGGAGAATTTAGCCACAAAATTAACTGTCATTGCAGAAAAGATAGAACAGAGAAAATTAGTTAAAGAACAAAGTGATAGTGAAACCCAACAATCTACACCTCTTTCTATAAATGCTGAACCTCAGGTTTTAAGTGTGTTTGGAGAAAAAAAGAGCGCTGCAAAAGAAGAAGAATTAAAAAAGTATAGAGAAATGAAAGAGCAAGAAGAAAGAACTCAAAACGAAGCTTTTACTTTCATTGACAATGCTAAATTCTTTGAAAAGGATAAAAAATTTGACAAAGCGATAGAAAATTACGAAAATGCTGTGAATTTATTAGAATCAATAGGATGGCAAGATCAAACTCAGAACATTACCCAAATAATTAACAAATTGAAAAAAGAAAAAATTGAGTATGAAAAATTCAAAGAGCAAAAGCTAGCAGAACCTACAATTATAGAAGAAAAAAGGAAAGAAGCACATATTGATATAGAAGAAGTAAAAAGAGACGAAGAAAATAAACAATTTGCAGCGTTTAACTTGGTTGATATCGGAAAGAAGTTGGAGCGAGAAAAAAAATACGAACAAGCTATAACCAATTTTGAAAAAGCGATAAAATTATTTAAATCCATAGAATGGGATTCATACATTCAGCCCGTCAAAAATTTTATCAAAAATATAAAAGAGAAGCAGGAAAATGAAGAGAAAGCTGAAGAATTTGCCCAGAAAAGAGAAAGCGAGCTTAAAAATCTTCAAGATACAATTTATTTAAAAGAAAGAGAAGAAATAATACAAACTGCCAGGGAATTAGATCAGAAAAGATTAGAGTACGAACAAAAAAGGAGAGAAGAAGCAAGAAGAGAAGAGCAATTTTTTACAGTTTTAGATGAGGCTGATAATTTATTAAAAGAAAATCGCGACTTTTCTGGAGCTACTAAAAAATATACAGCAGCATTAGATCTTCTCACAGAATTAGGAGCTGGTTGGGAATCACATGCTACTACGATTAAAAATACAATTTCAAGCATAAAAAAATTACAAGAAACTCAAATAGAAAAAGAACTGGAGGATCAAAAGAAATTAGAACAACGTAGAAAGTCAGATTTAGAATTTCAACAGCAAACATCTATCCAATTAGCTAAAGAAAGAGAAAAAATAAAACAAAGGGAAAGTACTTTACAAATAAGAAGAGATGAGATTGAATACAGAGAAAAGCAAAAAGAAGAAGCCTTTAAAGCTTTAGACGCAGCAGAGGATTATATTAAACGATCTGATTTAGATAAAGCAATATTATCTTATCAAATGGCCGGCAATATTTTTGCAAGTATCCAATGGAATGATGAATTACATTTAATCGAAAATTCCATAAGAGGACTTGAAATTCGGAAGAAAGAACAATCGATAGCAAGTCAAAAAGAAATGCAGAAATCCATTGAGAGATATAAAACAGAACAACAGTTCCAAGAACAAATGTCTAAACAACTTCAACAAGAACGAGAGAGATTGAGAAAGAGAGAGGTAGTATTAAGAGACCAAAAAGCGGAATTAGAATACCGAGAGAATAGAAAAGAAGAAGCTTTTAAAAAATTAGACGAGGCGCAAAAGTTCCTTGAAAAGGGAGATTATGAAAAAACTCTAGAAATATATCAAGATGTTACTAATATTTTTGCAAGTATACAGTGGTATGATGAAATGGAAAGAATTGGTAATGCTATTATTGAAATTGAAAATAAGAAACGTAATGCTAAAATTAAAAAACAGAGAGAAATTGAAAACTTAATCAAAAGAGAAAGGGATGACAGAGAGTTTCAGGAGAAAATAATTAGTGAAATGAAAATAAAGAAAGAGAAATTAAAACAGAGAGAATTAGCTAAAAAGAAGCGTGAAGAAGAAATATCGTTTAGGGAAACCCAAAAACAAGAGGCTTTTAAAACATTAGATGAAGCTCAAAACTATCTTTCATTAGGAAAATTCGGTCTTGCTATTGAAAAATATCGCGAAGTCAACGGTATTTTCGCACAAATTCAATGGTTGGAAGAAATACCATTAATCAATCAAACTATTAATCAAATTGAAAATAAAAGGAAAGAGGAAGAATTTCGAAAGCAAAGAGAGTTTCAACAGATAATAAAAGAAGAAGCAGAGCATAGAAAATTTCTTAATAATATTAAAGATCAACGAGAAAGAGAAAAACTCAAAATCCAGATGAAAAAGGAATCGTTAGAACAAAAGAGGGAGATTAGTGCACAAAATCTTGAACTTCAGAATAGTGCATTTAAGATAATTGAAGAAGCAGATGAAAATTTAAGACAAGATAATTTTGAAGAAGCCGTAGGAGCATACCAGAAGGCTCTTAATGTCTTAAAAGATATTGGATGGACAGGTAATTACATTACTTTATTAGAAGATTCGATTCAGAGTGTGCAATTCAAAAAGAAAGAGAGAGAGCAAAGAATTCTTCGAGAAAAGGCAAACTTAAGAAAACACTTAGAGGAAGAAAGAGATTTCGAGCAAGAGATAGCCAAGAACCTCCAAAAAGAGAAAGAGAGGATGATAGCAAAGAAAGTTGAGCTTCTTAAAAGAGACGAAATAAGACAAATGACGGAAACACGAAAAGAAGAAGCTTTTAGAATAATTGATAATGCAGAAGAGTTATTAAAACAGGGGAAATATGAACAAGCTATTGATAATTATTATCAAGCAGAGATAATTTTAATTCAAATCCAATTTCCAACAGATATTATTAAAGATGCAATAAGTAAAATACAAGAAAAGAAGAGAAGAGCAGATTTAGCAAAACAACAAGAGTTAGAAGCTAAACTTAGAAAAGAAGAAGAAGAAAAACAATTCCTACAAACAATTACAAATAAAATGAAACTTGAGGACGAAAAAATGCGAGCTAAACAAATCGAACTTAAAAAACAAGAGGAATTAAAAGCATATTTAGAAAAACGTAAAGAAGTGGCTTTTGAATTATTTGATGAAGCTGATAATTTAGTAAACCAAGGAAATTACGATAAAGCCCTTGAATATTATAAAAGTGTAGAACTGGTATTATATGAAATAAACTATCCTACATACTCTATTAAAGAACAAATCGTTAAAGTAAAGGAAAAAAAGAGAAGAGATGAATTACAAAAACAGAAAGAACTCGAAACTAAACTTCAAAAAGAAAGAGAAGAGTTTGAATTCCAAAAGAAAATTGCTGGAGATTTAATTAAAGAAAAGAAGCGTTTAAAATTAAAGCAGATAGAAATAGAAAAGCGAGCGTTAACACTTGAAAATATTAATAGGAAAAAAGAAGATGCATTTAAAATCTTAGATGATGCAGAGCGCCATATTAAAAATTCTGAATTTGAACTTGCTATAATGAACTATAGAAAAGCAATGCTAATTCTAAATGAAATCCAATTCCCAATTGATTCAATTAACGAAATGATAACAAAGGCTAACAATCTTAAGTTAAAGAAAGAACAAGAAGAACAACAAAAATTGAAAAGAGAGCTAGAAAGACTAAAAGAAGAGAAAAATTTAGAAGCAATATTAGAAGAGAGGCGAAGGCAAGAAAGGGAGAAAAAGTTCGCTCAACAGATTGCACTTCAGCAGAGAGAAAGAACAGTCCAAGATCAACTTACATACAGAGAGGCTGCTTATTCTTTTCTTGAAGACGGAGCAAAATTTCTTAAAGAAAGACCGCCTGATTACGACAAAGCAATATCTTTATATATAGAAGCTAGAAATTTTTTAGCTGAAAAAATTGGTTGGGAGCCCGAGATCAATAATTTGAATATACTAATTAATGATTTAGTACAAGAAAAAGCTGAATATAGAGAGAAGAAAAAGTTAGAAGCAGAAACCAGAATTAAAAGACAACGAGAATATGAAGTATTTCGACAGCAAATTCAAAAACAACAATTGGAATACGAAATTAAAAAGCAGGAACAACAGAAAAAGCTAAAGAAATTATTTGAAGATAAAAAATATGCTGCGATAACTAAGGAGGAGGGTTTAAGTCTAATAGATGAAGGTAAAGAACTCGCGATGAAATATGATTTTGAGGCAGCTTACACAAAGTTTAACCGCGCGATTCAAAAATTCAATGAGATTGGTTGGAGTGAACAAACGAAGTACATTCAGAAAGAGATAGAAAATACAAAATTTTACGAGCAACAGGTAAGAGAAAATAATATTAAAATCCAAAAAATACACGAAGAATTAGATGCTAAAAAAAGAAAGGAAGAACGTCAAATTAAAGTAGCTGAAAGTAAATTGAGAGTTACCATTAAAGAAGTTGGTGATTTAGCTGGTGAAGTCTCAAAACTTATCAAAATTAAAAAAGCACAAGATGAAACTAAAAAAAAACAGGAAAGAGAAAAAGTAATTTTAGATTCTAAACAATTTAAAAGGGATATGAAAGATTTAATTAATTTGAAAGAAGAGCTAAAGAAAGAACTGTCAGAATCAAAGAAAGAGGAGGAGAAGCGAAAAATGGAGCTCGAATTAGCGAAAGATAAAGAAAAAGCAGATGAAATTAAGAAAATGCTCAAAGATATATCAAAGAAAAAATCGAACTAATTTAATGTACCCTTTTTCTATTTTTTAAATTTATACTCAATTTACTGATATAGACCAAACTAACTATACTAATCCCGAATAAAAATACAAAAATAAAATTTCTATATTCAACAACTAATCGTATTAAAAAATTACCTGTTTCTCCTTGAATTGATTTTACTACCAAGAAATAATTTTGTTCTACATCATTGAAAGCCCCCATTCTTTTTGCTGAGCTTTCTTGAGCTAGGTTATTTATAGTGTGAGAGATTAGATTCGGTATTCCATATTCCTTAGGTTCTGTTTTATACAAATACATCTCTGCGTGTGCTAAATTCAACTGAATTAATTCAAAAAAATAATAATTTGGTTTAAGTCTAATCGGTAAACAAAACACAGTATAGTTTTGAGTTAAAGAAATTGCGATTTCTGTGCTATCATTTATTAAAACGGGAGGATTTAACGATTCTAACGCAGCGTAACCTTGTATAACTCCCCATCCTTGTATATTATCTTGAATTATTCTCGGATTTTCAGTCTTAAAGGAAGTGAATGAGAGGATATTTTTTAGTTGTAAAGGAGTTAGAGTTTCTTTTTTCTCTAACATCAACGCTGCTAATCCAGCTACAAATGGAGTAGCTCCTGAAGTACCTGATCTAAATATATAATCATCGGAAAAGTCGGTATCAGCGCCATATATACCAACCGCTGGAGCACATACATCAGGCTTTTTTGTGAATTCAAAACTTGGACCTTTCGAGCTAAGCGGATACATATTTCCATCATAATCAACTCCACCAACTGCAAGTACCTTTTTATCTGAAGCCGGAGCGTTAATAGTTCCAACTAAATCAGATTGCGAGGAAATTTCAATGTTACCAGCTGCAGCAACTGCTAAGATTCCATTATCGACAAGCTTTCTAACAATTTGTTGAAGATGTGCTATTTGAAATAGTTTATCCGCTTCTGGTTTTGCTCCAAAACTCATGCTAACGATCCTAATGTTGTAAATATCCTTATTTTGAAGTACCCAATTGACGGCATCCTCAAAAACGGAACTATTTGTTTCCCCACTACTATCAAAAATTCTTAAGATGACTAAGTTTACTCCCGGTGCTACACCTTGATAATCGCTACAGTTGCCTCCCAATATAGAAGCTACCCATGTGCCGTGGCCGATATCATCTTGGGGGATATCGGAAGTATTTGTTATTAAATCGAAATACTTAATAATCCGATCAGACCAAAGTAATTTACCATCGTTGGTAAAAGCACTATGGTTTCCAAAAATACCGGTATCTATCACAGCAACAGTTATATTTTTTCCTGTTAATCCGTTCTCCCATACGCTTTCTTGTAAACCAATATAATCTTGTGCGTTGTAATAAGAACTGATTTTTATTTCTTTTGAAAAATGATCTAAACTATTACTTCTATTTGCTCGATTTTGAATTAAATCGACGATTTGAGGAATCTCATAATCACTGATTGCAAGAAATACAATTTGGGATATCGGAAGCGCTATGATTACGAAAAAAACAATAATTAGCTTTTTCAAAAAGAAACACTGAAAGAATTTAAATTTTCTTGAAGAATAAATTATATATAATATAATATTATTTAGGGATATTTAAAATGACAGTAAACAAGGAAGATATCAAAAAGTCCCGGATGTACGCCCGACAACAGTTAATAGAGGGGTGGGATCAAGAAATCGTTAATGAAGGATGTTTAATGATCGTAGGTGTTGGAGCATTAGGTTGCGAAATTGCTAAGGATTTCGCCTTAATGGGAATTGGGAAAATAGTGTTGGTGGATTTAGACACTATTGAAACCTCCAACCTCTCACGTCAAATGCTCTTCAAACCGGGTGATGAAGGTCGTCCTAAGGCAGAAGTCGCAGCAGAACGGCTAAAAGACATGAATCCTTTTTTAAAAGTTGAATTTTATTTTGAAAAGCTCCAAAAGTTACCAATGTCAGTGTACGAAGAATGTGACATTGTTATTGCTGCTTTAGATAACTTTAACGCAAGGTTAGATTTAAACAAGATATGTCTGAGATTAAAGAAGCCCATGGTAGAAGGTGGAACAGTAGGATTTGAAGGACATGTTCAAGTGGTTATTCCAGAAGACTCTGGGCTCGAATACAAAAATAGAGAAGCTGAGATCGAAAAAGTCGTAGAAACTAAAATGTGGGAATTTGATAATCCAGAGTATTTAGATGCTCAGAAAGAAATAGAGCAGCTAGAATATCTAATTGAAAGGTTGAAAATAGAAAAATTAAACCCCTTTAGAAAACTTGTTAGAAAACAAGTCGAAGAAGAATTCGACAAAAAATACGCTAAAGACTCATTGGATATTACTCCTTGTTATCGCTGTTTAGTTCCTATCCCTCCAGCAGACGATAAATTGGTAGCTGCTTGCACTTTAAAAGGTCTCCCAAGAAATAGAAACCATTGCGTTATAAAAGCAGAAGTTAACTTCGAAAAAGAATATGGGTTTAAACCAGATATGAATGTAGACGATGATGTAGTAAAATTAATGGCATTAGCACAGGAGGAACTAGAAGAATTACGAACAAGAGTGTTTAATGAGAATGTTTCTACTGAAAAATTAGAAATCCTTACCACAGAAGAAATTAAAGAGTGGAAAGATAACATTAAAGAAACATTTGGAACTGATTACAAGTTTGAAGAAATGGAAAACATCTTAGGAAATAAAATTGCAGCGATTCAATCTGTTAGCTCCATTATTTCTAGCATACAATCCCAAGAAGCCTTAAAACTATTATTTCGATTACACGGAAGAAATATTGGCCCTCCAATGGATCCTCCTTATGTTAATTATAATGGCGTGTATGGTCAATTTGATCATTTAGATATTATTAAAAGAGACGATTGCCTTGCTTGTGGAAAAATTGAAGGAGAAGAGAATGTACAAATAGTTGTTCCATTTGATGCTGACATAGGCTACATATTCAAAGCTATGAGAATAACAGGCCATGAACTGGAACCTATAGTGTGGATGATTACTAATCCAGTTAATAAAGAGATGTTTTGGAATCCCTATATGAGTGGAGAATTTAAAGACCCGACCATAAAATTAACAGCTCTTAAAATTAAAAGCAACGATATTGTCACTCTTACTCCACTCGGGAAGGCAAAGGTCGAATCAGAGATCAAGAAGTATAATGTAATAATAACCTACATGTAATTTTTTGTAGTTAGTAATTATATTAATTTTTTCTAACTTTTCTAACGAAGTTAATAAGATCATCAATAATGTAAGTCTCAACTCCAGCATTTGCTCCTGTTAATAAGTCTTTTTTTAAATCTCCAAAATATATCATATCTTTATTGAGCACTTGAAAACGATCTCGAATTTTCAATAATCCTTCTGGTTCAGGTTTCCATGCTCTTAAATCTTCTCGCCCTACACAGAATTCAAATTTGTTAACTACTCCTGCTATTTGTAGTGATTTGATAATAGTAGCTCTCGTGTTAAGAGAAAATATAGCAAACTTTACCTCCGAATTCACCCCAAATAATTCTTTGTTGTTAATAAAATAAATTACTTCCTTAATTGGCTCGTTCTTTGTTATATTTTCGAGTTCGTATTTTTGTATGATGCTAAAATTATGCTTTAATTCCTCTTCGTCTCCTCGAGCAACAATGTCACTTAGAAGACTAGACATATTTTTAAATTGACTTTCTTCTTTAAACTTTTCACGATATCGATCATTTAATGCTTTTCTTAAAGAATGCCAATCTGCCGCTAATCTGACAATCGTACCATCTAAATCGAACACAATTATTTTCTTGCTTTTAAGGGTTGAGGCATCCATTATAGTCATAATACAGTTAAAGTAAGCATTATAAATAGTTAAGATAAGATGGTATTATAATTAAGGTTTTATAATAGGATTTTTAATCGGTTTAGAATCGAGAGTAATACATAGCTTTATAGCCTATTTTATGAAAGGGGCACTCCTTTATACATACGCTGCATCCAGTCGTTTCGTAAATAATTTAGTTCGTTACAAAAAATAAGGGATAAAAAATAATAGTTAATCCTAATCCATGGCATATTTGGAAGTCCATGACTTAGCTTTTGCCTCAAATTTCTTTTGAGCTCTGAAATATTGCTCACCCGCCTCGTGGTTAAGAGGGTCTCCGGGATTAAAGAAGGGAGGTTCAACATGCATCATGCCTTTTAAGGCTTCTATGATGTTAGTTAAGGTTTTGGAAGGTGTCCACCCAGATGCACCAGTGGAAGCGTCTACCTTGCCAACTAGGTCTGGATTAATCAGATCTAAACATATATTAAGTTTTCCTGGAGGAATGCTGCTGTCTATATTAGGGTGCCACATTAAGGTGACAGCGTATGCATACGGAGGAGCAAATGGATAGTTTTCAGGAAACTTGATTTCGAATATGAACTTACCTTTACCGTATGGAGTTCCTTCTTTTCCGATTATGGTAAGTCGGAGGTGGTCGATACTACGCCCCCATGGTTCGATGATTACATTACTATCGCTTTTATACGCTTCAATGGCTTCAGTATAATCAGTTTCTTCTCTCAATAAATTTCACTTCAATTTTGAATTTTTTAAATTATATTACATATTAGTTAGGGTTTTCTTTAAAAAAATTTGTGCTATTTTAGATTTTTATTATAAATAGAACATATTTGAAAATCTACCAAGATTGAAAAGTTTTGTTTTTAAAATTTTTAAATTGCCCTCATTCTTGTGATTTCTAAAAGAAAATAGTAAAAATTATATTACTATATTAATTAAAAAATATATCAAGTCCTACCCCCCTTAGCTCAGTTGGTCAGAGCGCGCGGCTGTAGATCAATATCGCTTACTAAGGTTTTTGCCTATGAAGTATTGTCAGCCGATACCGTGAGGTCCTCGGCTCAAATGAGTTTTCCGTTTAGGAAATAATGGGTATCCGAGAGGGGGGACTAATTTTTTTTATCTTTTTCCTATAAGCTTCCTTCTGTGGTTAACTATTACAAACCTAATTAAAGCTATGTTAAATATTAAAAACTACACTATTTCATAACCAGGCATATCTTATGGCGTATATGGAAGATTAAGGCCTTAAATCACTTGGACTAGTGAATCTAGTGTAAGATCAGTTTCATTTGCTATTTGAACCAATACATAGTTATTATAATTTAACATTACTCTATATGGCTGGTTAGTAATAGTAAAAGATAATTCAGTTGTTCCATTAATCCAGATTGTTTGACTAAATATCAGAGAATCTATATTATTGTACACTTCTAATGGAACTTGTTGAGAGTAATCAAAATCGTTCAGAGGCTCGTTTAAATCGTTAATAGTTAAATTTAGCTTGTGAGTTCCGGTATTGTAAGTGTTTTGTGCAATTGAATATTTTGGAAGGTAGAGATTATCGAACCACGGAAAGAAAAACCAATCTAGTGATTGCCCCACTACATCCTCAAATGCTTGCTGTAAATCTGATAGTAGGACGAGCTCAAATCGGTGTCTTTCAAAATATAATTTCAAACCTTCTAAAAAGTCTGTGAGTCCGATAGTTCGGCGTAACTTCTCAAAAATTAAAGGTGCTTTATGATAAGCGACATAGTAATAATTGGTACTGGTAGCAAAACATTCATAAATTGTCTGATTTATTTTAGAACTCAATCCATAATCTGCATAATAAACCCTCACTTCATCGATGTATCGCGTTAATTGGAAAAGCTCCCAGTCTCCATAATAATACTCTACATAATAATCAGATGACCAACAAGTTAAACCTTCGTCTAAAAATCCTATATCTACTTCATCATTTCCAATTAAGTTATACCACCATTGATGACAGACCTCATGGACAATTACTTTTTCAAAGAATCCAGTACTACTAATAGATTCTGATATGTATACTTGATTTGGGTATTCCATTCCTCCGAAATTGGTGTATTCTTCTACGATATTAAGTGTTGGATAAGGATATAATCCAAAAGAGTTATTAAACAGGATTAAAGCATTTATAGCGATGTTTAACGCAAAATCATTCCATAGCCCGCTGTCTTTTGGAAGAAAGTAAGTTGAAATATTTACTCCATTTGAAATTCTTGATTGGACCTGAAACCAATGTGATGCTGAAAAAGTGACCTCTCGAACAGGATATACTGGATTAAAATGATACCAAATCGTTGCCCCTTTATCTAATTTTTCCTCTAGCTTCCCGGTGGCTGCAATTACCATTCCGCTTGGAGCTTCAATAAAAAAGTTATAATAAGCCATATCAAAATAAAATGGATCCCCCGTAGTTAAATAAAAATCAGTATTCCAACCGTCTGCATTATCATACACGCAAGGAATTGGATAAAAACTGGCAAACTTATAGATACGAGACTGATTCCCATCACTCCCGTGGGAATTAGCTCGATCAATTCCTCCATCTGGAAGGGTTGCATTAAATTGAATAATAAATTGAGCCCTCATTTGAGGTTCTAATGTTTCTGAAAGGTTTACCCACATAATTTGCGAAGAACTATATACATCAAAAGGGAAAGAAATGTTGGAATTGTTTACATCAGTTACATTAACGATTACAATGCTTCCTGGTCGTGTATCGAAGGCCATTCCCGATAAATAAATATGGAAAGGTATTCGCGTAAAATTTACATTATCGTTATTATAAAAGTCAACAGTCAAATTACCCTCAACCATTGAGTTTAATTCGTCCATAAATACGGTTAAATTATAGTTAGAAAAATTTCCACTAATATCTAGATTTTGATTATCTCTTTTTTGGGTGATTTTAGAATTTAAAAATAAATTTAAAATAAGCACACTACTAAGTAGAACAATACTTACAAATAACCCGACTATCATTATCTTTTTTTTTTTCATTTTTACCAAATCTCCTTTGTTAAAATTTTAAGCGAAGTATACTGATAAATGTTTTTACGCACTTCTAATAACTTGATAAAATTCTTATTTTGACTAACATTATTTTTTTATATAAATAGTTTGTTTGAGAGAAATGAAAAAGAAAAGAACAGCTGTTGTTGGTGCCGGATGGTTTGGTCGGGCGCATATTAGAAATTTCGACAACCTTTCTGAGCTTGTAGGTATATGTGATACTAACGAATCCAAATTAAAAGAATTAATTGGGCAATATGAAGGAGTTAATGCTTATACCAATATAGATGATTTGATTAAAAATGAAAACATAGACGCGGTGAGCATTGTAACTCCTCCAAAACAGATCCCAACAATTTCGAGGAAATTTGCTCAAGCGGGAATTGATATACTGATGGAGAAGCCGATGGCTTTAAAATTGGATGAATTAATCTCGTTCAAAGAATATGATAACATAAGAATAATGCCTGGATTTATTGAACTGTTTAATCCTGTCGTTGAGAAAGTATTAAATCATATTGAAGAAATTGGAGAGATCATCTCAATTGCATCGAAACGGGTTGGGTTGTACCCTAAGAGAGAGTGGGATATGGGTGTTATATTAGATTTATCTATTCACGATATTTATCTACAGGAGAAAATCTTTGGAGATACTAAGATTGAAAACGCGTTTGGCGTTAAGAAATGTTATAAAGATTCTATCCACGCGGATGCGGCATTCATTATTTTAGATTTTGGAACTGCTATTGGTCAGATTGAATCAAATTGGCTAACACCCTCAAAATTCAGAAGAATGTACGTTAATGGAGAATTTGGTGGAATTTCTGCTGACTTTATCTCTCAACAAATTAATATTAGAACTGGAATTGACTTACAAGGCGAACATCCAATAACAAAAGATACAACTTTTTCTCCTTTAAAAGGAGACGAGCCCTTAAAGAGAGAAATTAACAATTTTCTCTACGATAAAGAACAAGAAGTTTCTCTGGATGATGGTATAAGAGCACTCGAAATTGCTCTAAAAATAGTAAATTCTTAATTCTTTGGTTTATTTAAAACGATGAGGTACTAGTAATGGATGAACATGACAACGATAGTGAACAGCACGAATTAGAGAAATTACGAATGAAAAAAATGAAAGCTCTTATGGACGCTCAAAAAAGACAACAAGCAACACAAGAGAGAGTTGTTTCAATTAATGATAAAGTTTTATACGTGTTAAGGGTCGTTTTAGCCCCAGACGCTTTTTCTTATTTAGAAAGGATAAAAGCAAATGAACCAATGGTATATCAAGCAATTTTCAACGAATTAGTAAGCCCTGATGTTATAACAAACATAGACTACCTAATTGCTATTATCAACCGACAAGGAGGAGTACCAAGAAAGATTCCATTAGACGCAATTATTTATTTAGAACGCAAGGTTAAAGGAATAAAGGGAAAGATCCAAGTCAAAAAAGGAGACGGTGAAATGATGGATTTGGGATCTTTCTTGACTAAATAGCTTATATTAAGCCTAATTAAGTGAAAGTTTATTGTTCCCTTGCAGAAATTATTGCAATTACTTCCCATTCCCCGTTGCTAGATTGGTTTGCGTCAATACTAGAAAATTGAAAAGCAAACGGTCTTTTGAAAATTTTCTGAATCATAGGACTAAATGAACTTACTGCAAAAATTAGGATTCTTTTCAGAATGCTTTCTATTTTTGCATCGATATTCAAATTCTTCATAACATCTTGTACTACTTCAATTTCTGCTAAGTTATAATGGTAATTATAGACGAGCTTAAAGTCAACAGGAGTTGGAGCCTCAGGATGAGTTAACATTAAACCTCTTTTTCTGAAGGGAAAAAGCGTGTTAAGGTAAAAAGTGAAAATTTCTTCGTAGTGATCTCTTAGCAAATAAGAAATTCGAGATCCTTCTTTATATTTTGGCCAATAAGATTGCATTAACTCTAAAAGTCGGGGATAGTTTTTGTATTTGTTTTCGCTTTCCTTTTGTAAATAGTATAGTAGCTTATTCTTTAGCGGTTTAAATTCGTTGTCCTTTGCTACCCTTTCTACGAATTTCCTAAATCTTTGGCTCATTTTTTAAAGTAGAGGAATAATTTACTTAGTACAATTCACTTATATTTATAATTCTTTATATGATACTCTGATAATATATTTTTCTGTAATCTAAGGGTTATTCTTATGAAACTTTTAATTAAATAATTTATAAAATATCCTTAAAAGAAATAAATAGGGGGTTTAATTCTTATAACTATCATGCTAGACAAGGTCGCTTTGATATATACTGATCAATACCAAAAGTACGATTTTGGCCCAGATCACCCTCTTCGCCCTCTAAGGTTAAAACTAACTTATGACCTTATGGAAAAACTGAACCTGCTAAAACACGAGAGGATCGAGATAAAAAAACCTCTTATGGCTACCAGAGAGCAAATAGAACGAGCACATGATCCAGAATATGTAGATGTCGTTAAGAAATTAAGCGAAAATCCTGATGACAGTTCGATTTACCCATATGATTATGGCTTGGGTCCAGGGGATAACCCGATATTTAAGGGAATGTATGAGGCGTCTGCTTTAGTGTGCGGGGCAAGTATACAAGCTTCTGATTTAGTATGGAATAATGATGATATAATGATCGGTTTTAATCCCGCAGGAGGATTACACCACGCCAACAAGAAAAGAGCCTCAGGCTTTTGCATTTTCAATGATATAGCAGTTGCTATACATCACTTAAAGCATTTAAAAAATGACATAAGAATCGCTTATTTAGATATCGATTGTCATCATGGGGATGGAGTACAATGGCTATTTTACGACGATCCTAACGTTCTAACAATATCCTTTCACGAAAGTGGGAATTTTCTGTTCCCGGGTACAGGTCACTCCAATGAAGTTGGTGAAGGTGCGGGAAAAGGTTATTCAATAAATTTCCCATTACTCCCTAATACGAGCAACAGGATGTTTGTTAAGTTAATTAGATATTGCGTCCCTAGGATTTTAGAAGCTTATGCTCCCGATGTTCTTTTCACTCAATTAGGAGTTGATATGCACTTTAACGATCCTCTCACGCAAATGGGCGTTTCTATATCAGCTTACAGAGACATTGCCCAAACTCTTTACACTTGTACTCACGATTATTGCAATAATAGATGGATTGCTGTGGGAGGTGGAGGTTATTCAATGACAGTTGTACCGAGAGCATGGTCTATATTCCTCGCACGTATGTTAGATGTTAATTTAGAAAATAATCTTCCCCATGAATGGATACAACAAGTTAAAGAAGAAGTCCCAAGAGAAGAAGTTCCTTATTTATTGTGGGATAGAGACGATACAACGGAAGTTCAACTCCTTTCTCATCCCGAATTAGCAAAAAAAATGATCAATTATAATAAGAGCTTAAAAGCTCTATGCGATAATGAGTTCATTCCAAATATTTCTAAATAATTAAAAAAATACTAATTTTTAAAGATATTATTCTTCTTTAATATCCAATTATCAATCATGAAGTTTTGTGTAATTTCATTAATTGAATTGTAATCAGAGCGGATAACTGACTTTGGAATCCAAACTTCTTTATTATCTTCAAATTGAATAAGTAAAGCTTTTTCAGTTTCCCCTTCAATTACCCCGTTTATGTTGCTAACTTCATTTTCGTTGTTTTCTACAGTTTCTTTCACAGATGGAAGTTCCGTTGAATTCGGTACTTTATTTTTCTCAGTGTGATCTTTAGAACTTTCTGTGGGTTTTTTTATTGGATTTAAATTTGGGATTGTTGCAAATTCGATTTTTTCTTGTATTATATGTTTTAATAGCATTCTAAATATTTCAGTTTGGGCATAGTTTAGCATTTTAGAATACTTTCCAATATAAATTAAAAGTTTCTGCTTCGCTGCGTCTTCCCATTTAAAGGAGATTTGTGTTTTTACATCTTTAAAATTATGAAAGCTTGACCATGAATCTTTATTTCTATTCAAAACTTCTAAAATCATCACAATTTCGTCTAGATTGCATTTAATTGTTTTTCCTTCTCCCAAAGAGGGTTTTTCCCACGAACCGTCAGGTTTTTTCTTAATACACTTCAAAAATATGAACGGTTCTGTTTTTGAAGAACTAACAAGTGTGAGCCCTGTTGATTGCCCAAAAAAACTTTGGCTATGTTTATTTACCATTTTTATCACTCTCTTATAGTAAAAACCACTTTTTTATTGTATACAGTTAAATGAATTTTTAATATTCTAATCATATTTAAAGAAAAAATTAGTAGAAATTCAAGAATTTATCAAACTGTTGCAATATATTAATTTTTAGAGATATTTTATACAGAAAGAATCGATTTTTGTTATTAAAAATCAAATGAAGGAAATCTCACTAATTAGTACGCCCGCAGAGTCTTATTCCCATAGGGTAATTAAGTTATTTTTATATAAATATATTTATAAAAATGATAAATCCGTTGTAAAGAGATCTCTTGAAAAGTATTTAGGGAACCGATTTGCCGATGTGTATTTACAACTCAAAACGGGTCAAGAAATAGCAATTGAAGTTCAAAATTCTAAAATATCCCCTAAAGATATACTCGATAGAACTAAAGATTATAATAAACAAGGTGTTTATGTTTTATGGATTTTGTATGGTGAGGGGAAATGCGTTGCTTCACCTAAACACCCCGTTGACACTAATCGGGTTAAGATTAGTCTAGCTGAAAATACTTTACACCGTATTTATGGAGGTCGCGTTTATTACGTAAACCTAGATATCCGTAATAATAAAGCTGCTCTTCAAACTCCTTTCGCACTTCATTTTTCCAAACCAATTAAGAAGAAAATGAGGGGGATTTTTAAAACTCGCTACAACAGCTATTTTTTTAGAGATTCTATTTTCACCCAAATCCCTAGTTGGAAAATACTATGCACTGAATTTTTGGGATATAAGATTGCTCGATTCTACGATAAAAATTTAAAAATTGCTTTAAAAGAAAAAATAGTTAATATCTATTATAAAGAGAAAAAAGTAAATAGCAAAGAAAAACGAATAATTAAAACAATGTTAGGAGCTTTTGAAAAAAAATATGGGCGATATATGGTTTATTATGTTATTATTGAATTATTTAATGAACATAAAATTGATTTTTGTCGAAAAATTATCAATAAAATTCAAAAAACCATTCTTTAGGATTTCTAATTAATTTATTTTATCAGAAATTTATTTACTCAAATATTAAAGAATAGTTTAACAAATTCCTTTAAGTTTGTTATTTAATATAACGGGTTGAGCATAATTTTGATTTTCCTTTTTGTCATGTGAAAATATAGATATCTTTAAATAGTTATGTAATCAATATTATTTTAGAAAAAAAAAATTGGAAACCATGATTACATAATATATTCTTATACCTAAGAGTCTAAGGACTCAATACCTCAACCCTTAACCCTGTTATTAGATAAATACGTCTCCTCTTTTTGTATTTTTGAACGTCCTGGTTTCCGATTTTACTTCTTTTTGTCTAAGTTTTTATTGAAGTTTAAAAAAGATCGGGATCGTACATAATAAAAGGGAGATTTCTAGTTCTTGTTATTCTTTTTAAATTTGTGAAATTCTAACATTAAATCGAGATTTTTTACAGTCTAATAAAATTTATAAAAAAATAGTCTATTAATATATAAGAAGCAAAATAATTATTGAGTTGAGGTTGGAAATGGTCAAAGAAATAAAATTAAGAAATGGTGTAGATGTTGAATTTGACGAAAAAGCACCCATATCTCTTTATGAAACTATAATTAGCGAAGTATTGATTCCAAAATATAAGGACAATAAAGATTGGAATTTAACGATAAATATTATTTTAGAAGAAATAAACGAACTTATCTCTAAATATGAATTAGATCCACAGTTAAAAATAGGATTATTAAATCAAGTTGAAACCCATCTAGATAAAGATATCGAAGAGTTAACGGGTTGCGATAAAATTGAGATTCTTTTTCTGAATATGGACGATTTTGTCGAAGACATTGAGAAATTAATTATCTCAGGGAAAGACAAACAAGAACTACGACACGATATGGCTAATCTAATATTTCCACTCACAGTTTTTGAATTAGGTGAACTTTTTATATACTTGGGAAAAAGAGCCTTTCTAAAATAATATCTTATTGATTGGAATCAGAGCTTCTTACCTGCTAAAGTTCAAATCATATTAGAATATAATTACTTAGTTGCTTCGGCTAAATCTTCGAGTTCGTACAAAATTTCAATTCGATAGGTTGCTCCCTCTATATTATTACAAATGTAAGTAGCTCTTATCATTACTGCGTTGTAATTAATAAAGAGATCTTCCCGGTTTATTTTTTGTACCCATTTCATTTTATAAGACTTCTTATCTGAAGAAAATCCAGTAAACAAACTATGGTTATTTTCTTTAGGATCATAAAGGCCTCTACTTCGTAAGTGTTCTTCAGCAGAAAAATTATTCATTTCTTCTGATTTAGATGGAGGAAACCAAATAGTTGTTATTATCAATACCATTTTTATCACATTTTTTAAAATCTCAAGTCATTGAATAATATAAAAGATATTTTTTATATATTATTAAGATATCAATTAAAGGAAAGAGTGTCATTAAAAATTTTAATTTATAAACTTTAAAGCCAATCTTTATGCTCGAGACGATCGACAACGAGAAAAAGCAAAAAAATCCTTACGATCCGCAAGATTTGCAGATTGCGTCGATATGGGGGCGTTCAGTAGCTGCTGCTTTAATTGCATAGAAGTTTGCCCCGAAAATGCAATTGCAATTACTTGGTAAACAGTAAAATTCAAAAATCTTTAACTTTATATTATTTTTGAAGTATGCAACGAAAATTCAATCCTAAAGATATAACGATTGGTCTTAAATTTCCAACTCTTTTAACTCCACTTAGTTCAATTTTTATACGTATGGCATTTTTTGTTGATTACATTTATACACCCTTGTTTAAAATATTTGAAATTATTGGGCGTTCACGTAGATTTCAAAACATTAACTTTTTACCTGAAACTAGTTCAAGAAGATTAAAGGAGGTTTTAATTCATCTTGAAGATGGGGGAAAATTAGCGACAGACATTTATATGCCTAAAGATATTTACAATAAGAAAAGCAAAAGTCCTACTATTCTAGTAAGATTACCTTATTGGAAAGATCGACTTAGTATTTTGGGATACCTCATAGCCTCTAAAGGTTATGTAGCTGTAATACAAGATATTCGAGGTAGTGGACGATCAAGTGAATATGGAACTAATTCTCTTTATATGTACGAAAGACAAGATGGATTAGAAACGTTACGTTGGATATCTGAACGATTTTGGTACGATGGGAAAATTGGAATGTGGGGTTTGTCATATTTAGGTATTACACAGCTAGCTGTGTCTTGGAACAACGAAAATTTACTTACTTGTTTAAATCCTATTCATAGTTCTTATTCAAACATTTTTTGGCATCCAGGTGGATTATATCCTGTTAGTTTATCAGGAGCTCTATATTTGATAATGCTTTCAACGTCAAATATGAGAAATCTCAAGACGATGGATTTTGATCAATGGGATAAGAATGGATTTTATAAAAAATTGTTTTTTAATCCCTCAAATAGCTTTTACAACGAGCCTTTAAACTCGAAAAAACCAAAATTGTCAGATATGGCGAGTGTAGAGAATCCAAAATACTCTATGAAAATGATGAATAGTGTGTATAAAACGAATGTTGATGTATCTAAAATGGATGAAGGTTCATTTTTAAAGCTAATTAAGGAGATATTTTATAAGAGAAATATATTCCATGACCACGATTTATCTCCATACGCTTTTGGGCTTAACTATGAACTTGAAACTCCTATGTTATTTATTGGGGGTTGGTATGATATGTTTATTGAGCACATGATGCGAGACGTGAAACTAATTCAAGATAAAGCCCCATCTTTTTTCAAAGATAAATTTAAAATGATTATTGGCCCCTGGTCTCATGTAAATATGGATAAAATGTTTACCAAGCCATTGAAATACACAAATTTAAAAGACGATATCACATTCTTTCAAAATATACTCCCTTTTTGGTGGTACGATTTCTGTTTAAAAGGAAAAGAGTCAGATTTATCAAAAATACCTCCTATACGCGCTTTTATATTAAATAAAAATATTTGGAGATCTTTCAATAAATGGCCACCTACTTCCAGGGAAGTCAAGTTGTATCTTCACTCGAATGGGAACAGTAATAGTTTATTAGGAGACGGAATACTTTCCAAAAAAAAACAAGAGGATGAGCTCCCGGATGAATATCAATTTGATCCTTCTGATCCTGTAGTAACAAAGGGAGGAAGAGACTTGTTTTTATTAAGTGGACCTCAAGATCAGACTAATATTGAGAAGCGGGATGATGTTTTAGTATATTCAACACAAGTACTTGAAAAAGGCTTAGAAGTAATAGGTGAAATAAAGATAATACTTTATGCCTCTACCACCGTAGAAGATACCGATTATATGGTAAAATTGGTTGATGTTTACCCAGACAATAAAAAAGCTGTAAATTTAATAGATTCAGGAGTTAGAACTCGCTATCTTAACGGTGATTTAAATGATCCCAAGTTAATTACTCCAAATAAGATATACAAGTACGAAATTGTAATTGGAACAACTGCTATTTATTTTCCTAAGGATCATAAAATCCGGTTGGAAATAACTTCTAGTAATTTCCCGAGATTTGATGTTAACTCCAACCTTGCTGGGAAAGAAAGTAAGATGAATTATATAATCGCAACTCAAACGGTATATCATGATAAGGAACATCCATCCCATCTGATTCTTCCAGTTTTTACTGAAGAAACAACAAATAGTTAATTTCCAGTTTTGGTTTTCTTATCAAATTTTAAAGGTTTAGCAGTTTGGTATAAATAATTGAAGTAAAAATTGCTTGCTGGTCCAAATGCAATGTGATCAGTATCTACACCGAAATAACTAAGTCCTTTGAAAATTTCTTGCGTTAATATAATGAATGCTTCCTCTCCTTCATCCATTACTATACTAGTTCCAAAAACTTGATCACGGGATCGAATTTCACAGATTTCAGCATATTTTTTAGTCATTTCTACGAATTTTTCGTCTTTTAGAGCCTCTTCTTCTATTAACAGCTTCATATCAATCACTCCGCGAGCTCTTGCTTTTTTAACTGCATCATAAAAAAGCTCTAGAAATTCATAATAAGGTGCTACAAAATATAAAGAATTTTTCGCGTGTTCAATGATATTCATACTCCGATTGATACAAACATCTCTTCCACGATGAATATATAAAGCAACTTTTATCGGCGTGTCATGTGATTCATAAATAGGGGTCAAGTTACGAATGATATCAATCGAATGTTTGTCAAAACGTTCACTATATTGTTTTTTCGCTATTATTAATGCTTCATCCGGACTTTTTGCGAAATATCTGCTAGGTCGGGATTCCTCTTCTTTGATGATCCACTTTTTCTCTTTTTCCAATTGGGTTAGGATGTTGTAAATTCTAGAATACGGGACTGAACTAGCATCAGAAAGCTCCCTTGCATCCATTGGACCTTTTGAGATTAAAGTTAAATAAATAGCAATTTCGTAATCGGTAAGTCCTATGGCGCGTAGAGCGTCTTTAACGTTATCGGGAGTTTCCTTCGACATTATTCTGAACAGTAAAACAAAATTTTCTCAATAAAATAAGAATTTTGTTAATTAATAAATTAATTAATACTACATACTATATATATTAGTATTCGTATTATTTTTTAATCCTTGCTTTTAACCCTTGCGGGGTAAGTCATCTTGCGACTAAAATTTTCTCGCAAAAATCATCCCTTTTTTAAATTAAAGTTAAAAATACATTTATAAAGATACTGCATGGTTTAGGTCATCCTCCTCCGGTTTCTTCAAGAGAAATGAAATAGTTTGCTACCACAGAGATTACTATTACCGATGTAGTTATTAGTGCTATTAGAATAATAAAGAGGATGACTCTATTGGTTCTATCATTTTCAGATAATTTTAATCGCATAAATTAGCCTATAATAATATTTTAAGTATATTAATACTAGATATATTAATAGATTTTTCTTAAATAAAAAGATAATAAAATAGCTTAACATTTAAAGCCAAAGCATTAGATTTTATTAATTCTCTATGGAAAGAGATGAATTTAGATTCAAAATAAATCTGAAGTGTAAAAGAATGGAAATTAATCTTAGAGAAGCGAAAAGCATTATAACGAAAAGTAACATACCTGAAATCGATTTCGTTAT
>JAEOTS010000070.1 GCA_016839745.1 Promethearchaeota archaeon | reverse complement strand
TAAATTTTTCATTCTGCATTCTACAAAATGGAGTACGATGCTTGTAAGCCTTATGATGGATCATTTTTTTCCAGATTTTTTTTAAAGGAGCATCTCGAATATTACCAAAAGAAATTGGGGTAAAATCACAAGGACTTACTTCTCCATATGCTGACACATAGTATTGAATATATGCTGCCAAGCATCCAATACCTCCAAGATATGATTCAATGGAATTTTGCCAAGATTGTGCTGAAAGTGGAGGAATTATTTGATTTTCCCTTATATACTCTGAATATTGTCGAATTTCTTCACGTTGTTCCATTTTAAGTAATTCACTTGTATCTTTAAGCATATTCCCTGTAGGAACACCATCAAAAAGCATTACGTTGTGTAAACCCAATTCTTTTGCTAAATTATGTATTTCTTTATACATACCTTCTTTTGTTGATGATTGAGTTGCATAAGAAGATAATCCGACAAACATCCCTTTTTCTTTCGCAATTCTAATCCCCTTTAAGGCAGTATCAAATAGACCAGGCATCCCTCGCAATTCATCATGCTCATCTGGATTTGGACTATCTATGCTCACATATAAACAGAACAGTCCTGCATCTGCCAATTTGTTAACATTCTCTTCAGTTAAAAATTGTCCGTTAGTAAATATAATGGGAACAGCCTTTTTTTTATTAACATACTTAATCAGATCAAAAATATCTTCTCTAAGTAATGGTTCTCCTCCAGTAAATGCCAATACTGATATACCCAAATTTAGACTATCGTTAATTAGTTTTTTAGCCTCTTCTGTAGTTAATTCTGGAATATCTGTTCTATAATGTTTCCCCGCACTGCAATGAACGCATTTACATTGACAATCATATGTAACCGCAAAAGTCATCGCTATCGGACGAGCATGACGCAAGATACGACCTCTTAAGACGTTCTTCATAGCGCGAACCATAGCTCTGCTACCTACAGGTGGAGCAAAAGTGTTAGCAACTCGTTTTCCACGCCATCGGCCTAAATCATAATTTTTATAAAATTTAGCTTGAGCAATAAACATAGTGATTAATCGAAATCTGTCTACCAATGGATTTAAAAACCCGCTACTAACAATCGTTCCATCATCAAGTTTTTTATAGCTGATGAGTTTTTTACCAAAAACTTTCCAAATTACTTTTTCTCGAATCATAATAAAATTAACAGCTAATTGATAAATTTGAGGTCTAGAGTTATAAACTTTATCCTTAATTTTAGTAAGAGCTGAAAATTCAAGCATGAAGGTATTGTTGAATCTCCTAATGATTTGATGATTAAAATTATTCTTCTTTAATTTGGATTAAATTGATCAAGGGCGTTCTTGAATGATATAGTAAATTTATCCACTAAGGGTTTTGCTTTTAAAAACTCGTTTATTCTTCTTTGGATAGCATTAAACCCATTCAAAATTTCTAATTCTTCCTTCTTTGCTTCTAATTCATCATTAATTTCCTTTAATCGGCTATATTGGTTCGAAATTGAGTTGAAGCGACGATAATACCTAAGATAACTATAAAAAGCAATTGAAGGTAAGCTATAAAATCTTTTTCTTACTCCTTTAATTTTCTGCAACTTAATATATCCTTTTTGAAGAAAGTAATTCAGCCCTTCAGAAACCAGACCTGCTGATAAACCCGTAAGCTCCCTTAATTTATCTTGCGTTAACTGTTTTCTTGTTAGAAAATATGCCATTGGTAATGCGTATCGTGTCTCCTCGATTACAAACAACGGACAATCTAAAATAAATTTAACAATCTCGTTTTCAATAACACTTAGATGCTTTTTTTTTTCAACTGTATTTGCTCCTTTTGAATTATTCATTACAATATTTGAATTTCTTGTTCTTTTTGAATCAAGATCATCTATGAAAGAAGCCTTGTGAAAAGTAAAAAAATCAATTATCTCTTGTACTCTTTCCATCATAATCCTTTTTAAAGATTTCTCCTCTTCATTTTTGTGGTCATATCTTTCAAGAGATTTCAATTTCATCCTTAAAAACGAGTTATATTTGTCGATCTCCTGTATTCCAAATCCTACTGCGGTAGAAATTAATTGATTAAGTAGTCCAGACATTGAATATTCGTACGCATTCTTTTTGTGTGCTATTTTTCTTTTCTTTAATACTTGATATTGTTCGTAAAGATTTATGATTTTAGAAATAGTTCCTTTGGAAATACCTGCTTTAGATTCATCTTTATAATAAATCTGCGATAATGCTCTAATATCATCTTGAGTGAGCCATAATCCTTCTCGTAATAAAAGATAAGCTAGTATATGAGATTCCATATCCGTCCTTCTTTTACTTTCTCCAGACTCGACAATGAAATCTATGATTTCTTGCTCATATTTTCGAACTTTTTTGTCGTAGAAAGGAGTGATACTTTTTTTTGAGGGCATTAGTTAATGATATTATTCTTATTCTCATATATAAATTTTTTCACATCATGTGAAATTTCACGATTGGTGAAAAACTTTAAATAGTTATTGTGTTTATTATTTATTAACTTTCACTAGTCATGAAAATTCACAATCTGTGAAAGAATCTTAAAGAGGCGTTATAAAATGAACCAACTACAAACAATCCAATATAAAAAGTTTGAGAGGAAACTGATACCTCATGAGAGGAGATTCTTTAGATCTGGAATCTCTAATATATCCATAATAGCTAGGTTAAAAGGCCTCATTTCTAAAGAAGAATTGGGAGATGCAATAAAAAAAGTAAGAGAACAACATCCTTTAGTAGGAGTTCGAGTATATCTTGATGAAAATTACGATGCCTGGTTTACCTCTGAAAATGTTCCAGAAAATCCATTAAAGGTCATTCAGCGCAATTCAGAAAAGGATTGGTATCAAGAAATCTTGAATGACTACAAAGACCGATTTAAACTCGAAAAAGGACCGCTTGTTCGCTTTTCGTTATTACAGTCCTCTGAGACTTCTGAAATTATCATTACATGCCATCACATTATCTGCGATGGGACTTCTTTAGCGATTCTGGCACGAGATCTGTTGATATACCTTGGAGATCCCGATCAAAAAGTAAAACAAATGACAGAACCTCCCCTAGCAACTCCAGACAATTTTCCTACAGATGTTACCCCTAGCAAAACGATCTTATTTGCAATAAATAAAATGAACAAAATGTGGCAGAAGAAGAAAGTAATTTTTGACGAGGAAGATCTAGACAACATTTTTCGAGCATACTGGGAAAATTTTGACTTTAAAATAATCCCTGTCGAGTTAAACAAAAAACAAACCTCAGATCTTTCTGAACTATGCCGACGGCATGGCGTGACAATCAATTCTGCTCTAAACTTGGCATTTCTTGCTGCACGCTACGAAATTAGAGGTCAGTTTAAAGGAGGGAGACAAAACATCTTGATTCCTGTGAACACTCGAGAACGCTATAAAAAACCTGTCGGTGATCATTTTGGTCTTTATGCGGCAGGATTTCAATTCAAAATGACTTATAATCCTAAAATAGATTTTTGGGAGAATGTTAAGCTTTTCACTAGAAAAGTCAGAGAAAAACTTGACATCAATCAAGTATTTAAGATGGTTGCTCTGATGGGTCTCATGGATAAATCTCTCACAGACTCTCAATCTTTTAGTTTTTTAGGTAAGTTCGTGCCTTCAAACTACAGTAGATATGAAAAAATTCATTCCTTTAGCAATGATGAAAAAAATATAGCCAATAAAATGATTAAAAAAAAAATTGCTAAAGTGCCTGGTCTATCAATTACTAATCTTGGATTATTAGATTATCCCTCAAAATATGGTTCGCTGGAATTAGAGCGTTTTATCTTTGTTACTTCAACTTCACCCATGATGGAGCTTGTTATATCAGCAGTCACGGTCTCAGGAAGACTCACCTTTGCTATTAATTATATAGAAGAGACAACAGACACCCCAACTATGCAGGAAATAAAGAAAAAGGTTTTAGAATACTTAAAAATCC
>JAEOTS010000069.1 GCA_016839745.1 Promethearchaeota archaeon | reverse complement strand
TCGTAATTGGTTTTCTACCTTTGGTCTAAACAGCACATAAGGTCTAATATGTAGAAGTGAAGTATCTCTAATAGCACTTGCCTGAATCGGATCTCCAATAAGCATCACATACCCCGTTTGGATAGATTGATAATTTGATTTACTTTCCGATACATTAGAGGTTTTGATAAATGTTAGTTTGAAAAAACCATGTTTTTCCATTTCCTCTATAAATTTATCCCAGGGTAAACGATTCTGGAGGTCTTTGATCAGAGGAATTTGCTTCATAGTAAGTTAAGTTTCTAAATAATACTTCTAATCATAAATGTTATGATTAAAAATAATACTAATTTAATTATTTAAATCTTGTAATATTTAAGATTAATATGATTCCTTCAATTGAATGGACCGTCGACAACAAAGTTAAGATGATTGATCAAACTCTTCTACCGCATAAGCTTGAATTTTTAGAGTTTAATGATTTTAGAGCCGTTGCCAATTCTATTAAAGTAATGAATATTCGAGGAGCCCCTGCTATTGGTGTAGCAGCAGCAATGGGTATGGCCTTAGCAACGATAGAATATAAAGAACTTACAAAGGAGAACTTCCTAAAAAAAATGGAAGAAGCTGCTGATGTAATACGAAGTACAAGACCTACAGCTTCTAACCTTTTTTGGGCAGTAAATAGAATATGGAAGATTATAAGTTCTTTTCCAGACAACCCTTCAAATATTTCTGATCTCATTATTGAAGAAGCCAAGTTAATGGCACAAGAAGATATTAACGTAAATAAAAACATAGGCAAAAATGGCGCTGTTTTGTTGCAAGACGGAGATGTGGTTCTAACCCACTGTAATGCGGGTTCTTTAGCTACTGTTCAATATGGCACAGCTTTAGCACCAATTAGAGCCGCTATCGAAATGGGAAAGGATATTAGTGTTATCGCAGACGAGACGAGACCGAGATTACAAGGGGCAAGGCTAACAGCTTACGAACTTCAATACGATAACATTCCCGTAAAAGTAATATCAGATACTTCTTCAGGGCTCTTGATGAGGCTTGGAAAAGTAGATAAAGTAATAGTCGGTACGGACCGAGTTACTTCAGACGCAGTTTTCAATAAAATTGGAACTTATTTAGTTGCTTTAGCTGCGTTTGACAATAAAATTCCGTTCTATGTTGCTGCTCCAACGTCTACCTTATCTCTTCATGAGACGATAGAGGATGTTATAATAGAGCAAAGGGATAGTGGAGAAGTAGGAAACGTACTTGGAAAGGTGCAAATCGTCCCTAATGGCGTTGAATGCTTAAATTACGCATTCGATATTACCCCCTTTAGATTAGTATCTGGCGTTATTACAGAAGACGGAGTTTTTACACCAAGAGAATTATTAAAAAAGTATAAAGGTTGACAATAATTAATCTTATATAGTAATTTGAAAACTGATAAGGATAAAATGATGAAGCTTAATGAGAAACAAAAAGATGCGATCTTTAAAGTATTTCTTTTGGGTATGATTGAAGTCATTTGTTTTAGTATCAATGTATCAATTTCTGGGCTCGCAGGTCATTTATATTGGACGATTGAACAATTGACTACCACTCTCGAGGGAATGGTCATACAAATACTTAATCTTATTATAGTGGTTGATGGAATAGTTATCTTTATGTATTTAGCAATCTTTCTCATTTTGTTTTTAACGAGTTAATTCAAGTAATTGATTATTTGATCTAATTCTTCTAAATTTTTTGTTTTAGAAATTTTAATCCTAAGATCAGTCGAGCCTTGGATGTTTTTGCTTAACCATATTAAATTTCTTCTTAACTCCATAAATTTATATTTTTCAAAAGAATAAGGAATCTCGAAATTATTGTCCAAATAATCAGTAATGCAACGCTCATACAGCCCAATGTATTCTTTCATTTTCCTTGTGTTATTTTCAATAATAGATTCTATACCATCTATTAGATATTGGTCAATTTGGTTAAATATTTCAGGATATCCCATCGATCCTCTTCCAATCATTAACGCATCAACATTTGTGAATTCTAAGAACTCTCTCGCTGTTTTTGGGTTGAAGATGCTACCATTTCCAACTACGGGGATCTTTAACAATGATTTTATTTTTTTTATTGCATCTAAATTAAGCGTAGAGTCGTTATAACGATCTCTTACAGTTCTTCCATGAACAGTTAGAAATTCTAAGCCCGAATTATTTATAATGCTCACTATTTTTTCAATTTCTTTTGAACTGTTGAATCCTATTCTAATCTTTAGTGATACAGGCCTTGATGAGTATTTGACCCCAACATTTATTAAACTTTTTAGTTTACTTAAATCCCTAAGCAAATATCCTCCTTCTTGTGCTTTGATTGCTCTCTTAGAAGGACAACCGGCGTTAATATCCAATACATCGAATTTGTAACTCTCAAGAAAATCTATTGAACTCTTTAAAGCATTAAGATCTGATCCTATTAGTTGCACGCTGATAGGTTTTTCATCCTCAATTTTATGAAGGTCCATTAAAACCGTGTCAGGGTTTTTTTCTAATCTTTTTGTATAAAGCATTGGAACGCTTACCATTCCTATCTTGCTAAATGTTCTACAAAATCGCCTGTATGGTCCAGTACTCACTTGTAGCATTGGAGCTAAAATCAAATTATTTGCTAAAAGAAGCGTTCCTAATTTCATTTTATTTAAAAATCTTCTTTTTAATATTCTTTACAATCTATAAACAAGAATTTTTTAAAAAACTTCAATTTATCTTATTTAGACTTTTAGTTTCAAACAATTTTTAATTTACCAAATATGAGCAATTTTTAATAATGTCAAAAAATATCAGAGATTATGAATTCCGTTCGAGTCCAAGAGAAATTACATATTTAGACAATGAACCTTTAAAATTGGATAAGAACTTTAGTTTTTTTCACAATAAAATTAAATTCAGGAAAGAACTAACCCGATTACAGTTGATTTTTAGAGATTATACGAATATTTCACTCCTTGCTTCTGGTATAAGGGATTCCTATTTAAAAGAAGAATATTCAGAAAAATTTTTTATAGTCATATTTACAACAAATCAGGCTATTAAAGATGCCAATCAAATGATAAGTCCGTACAAGGACACCAAAATCAAACCCGGGTGTTTTTATCTCGAATCTACATCTAATTATATGCTTTTGTTATCTAAAGACATGGAAGGTTTGATATTAGGAGTAGATACTATAGAGGATATACTTACTCAAACTTTTAAACTATATTTCGAGCAAAGTAATTTAGAAGATTATATCAAAATTAAACCTTTTAGATTACTTAATTGTACTGGGCAGTAAAACTCTTTTTTTTCTTAAAGCTACTAGAACAAAGAATCACCACTAAAATTCCAAGGCTTCTGTTTTATAAGCTTATATGCTTTTTTCGCATATTCATTCATCATTCTATTAGTGTTAAAGTAAGCGGCTAATGCGATCGCGTTTTTACTTTTAAACAACCACTCGTCATGATTCAAATAAGTTGGTATAATTTTATTTTCTAAAGTATCATATATAAATTCGGAGTCAACTTCCAAATCATTTGAAACTCCAACATCATCAGGATTTGAATCGTCTGGTCCAATTGCCCATCCTGCCATTGAGTTCATGCGATATCCTTCTAACCACCACCCATCTTGAACGCTAAAATTTAAAACGCCATTAAGAGCTGCTTTCATTCCACTTGTGCCACTAGCCTCGCGATATCTTTCTGGCGTATTGAGCCAAACATCGCAACCAGATACCATCATATGAGACAAATCCATGTTATAATTTTCCATCATAACAACTTTAACTCCATAATTATCGTAAAGATATTCGCCTTTTTCATAGATTTCTTTAATATAATCCTTTCCCATTTTATCTTTGGGATGTGCTTTTCCCGCGAATATAAATTGAATTTTGCTTTTACAAATTTTACCTAGTCTCTCTACATCATTAAATATTAGGGTTGCTCTTTTATAAGTTGCAAAGCGTCTTGCAAAACCGATTGTAATTAATTCTTCGTCTAAAAGGTTCCAACTATGACCTTTTTGATAACTAATTAGATTGAATTTATTTTCGATATGTGCATCGAAAATATCTAAATCATCTAGCTCTATCGCGTTTTGTAGAATTGAAGGCTTGGATTTCCAATTGGGCCATTTTTTATCAAAAATTTGGCGAAAAGGCTCGCTAACCCAAAATGGTAAATGAATGCCGTTCGTAATAGAATCAACATCATATTGAGGGAACATTACTTTTGAAATTTCCCCATGCTTTTTAGCTACTCCATTCCTATATCTAGAAAGTCCCATCCCTAAAAAGGTCATATTGAACTGACCATTATCTTCAGCAATTTTTCTAATCTCGGAGGGCAACCTATCTCCAAATACTTTATCAACTAAATCTTGGTCAAACCTATCGTGACCTGCCGGTACTGGTGTATGCGTTGTAAATACAACCTTTTCCTTAACTCTATCGAGATCGCCTCCTAATTTATTATAAAGTTCTACAATTGAGAAGGAACCGTGGCCTTCGTTTAGATGGTAAGTTTGTATATTATTATATCCTAATGATTCTAATAATTTTACACCACCTATCCCGAGTATCATTTCTTGAACAATTCGATTCCATCGTGAAGTAGAATCGTAAAGAGAACCAGTCATGGATTTCATCCATTCTTCATTGCCCTCAACATCCGTAGTTAATAAATATATTGGGAGAATATGACCTGATTGACCAATGACTCGGTATAGCCAGGCAGAAACTAATACTTCTTTACCTTCGATTTTTATCTTTATAGGTTTTTCAATTTTCTCAAACTCGTAAAAAAAATTCCATTCAATTTCTTTTTCTTTCTGTTCTCCATGTTCGTTAAAAAACTGATAAAAATAACCAGAACTATAACACAAACATATTCCTACCATAGGAAGTTCTAAATCTGCTGCAGATCTTACTGTATCTCCTGATAATACTCCTAATCCGCCGCTATATGTTGGAATACTTGAATCCACAGCAATTTCCATGGATATATAAGCAACTTGGGTGCTATCTTTCAAATCTTTATTAATTTCCATCTCATAACACTTGATTCGTTGGTTGTTAACTTGATGTAAGCATAAAATAATTTACTACTATATACATTATTTTTAAAACGCTTACTATAAATTCTTATGTTAAAATGAATGATATTAAACCTTTCTGTTATTCATATATTATTATTTAAATAAACCTAATCGTCATCGAGTTTTAAATTAGGTTTTTCTAGTTTAACTTTATTAGTAATTCCAAAAGTATCCAAACTTTTGATATCTATTTCATCCAATCTTTTCATTAATTCCTTACTTTCAAAACTAGGTGTTGTATTAATAAGGTTTGGTGTTGGTAGTGGATTAATAAGATTTGGTTGTAATGATTTATTGGTTTTTGTTAAATAATCTTCAGTTTGATTTTTGTTAGAAAGGTGTTTTTTAAAAAAAGGGCTTTCAGGCCTTAGGTCCTCATTTTTATTCGTGTTGTCATGGATCGGGGTTCGGGGGACTGTTGATCTTGTCATTCGGCAAATAGGGCAATTGTTATTATCAAGACCGTGTATGCAAGGCAAATTCTATCACTTTAATATAAATTCAATTATGAATTTGTTAAATTAATTTTATCTTATATTTTTTTTTATTATTAAATATGAATAATTTTTTAGGGGATTAAAATGGACGATTATTTTCTTAAAGAAATTAAATCTCAACCTCAAGCGTTAAGGGAAACATTTGATTATATTCTTGGAGAGGGAAAACCTCAGTTTCTAAAACTTAGAGACTTTATAAAAAAAGGAGGAATTACTAAACTTATTTTTACTGGGATGGGCTCAAGTTTCATTAGTTCATATCTACCATACTATATCCTAAACCAATATGGGATAGCTGTCGAAATGAGAGAAGCTGGAGAATTCTTGTTTAACACTTTTCCAAAAATAAAACAAAACTGCTTTAAAGATACAGGAATTATAATAATTTCACAATCAGGGGAATCTGATGAAATAAGAGAATTATTAAGGGAAATTAATGCCATCCCCATTGAAGATAAACCATTAACAATTGGAATGACAAATAATGCTGATAGTTATCTGGCATATATGACAGAATTGCAAATTTATATGAATTTTGACAAGGAAGTTTCAGTTACTTCAAAAAGCTATGTATGTACTCTGCTATTGCTCTACATTATGGCGAAAACCATTATTGGCGAATTTTTTACAAATAAAGACGAAAATCAAAGAGTAGAAGATTTGTTGACTGAAATTGAAAGAATTCTAAAAGACCAAAAACAGATCAATAAACTATGGAAAGAAATTCTAATCCCATTCGGAGATAAGATTGAATTTCTTGAAATTCTCTCAAGAGGTTCTTCTTTAACAACAGCACATCAAGCAGCATTAAATTTTAAGGAAGTCGTCAAATCGTACTCGGAGGCAAATTCTATATCCACATTTAGACATGGAGGTATAGAATGCTTAAAAGATACAACAAATCTTATAATTCTGTCATCCGATAAAGAAAATCTTAATCTAAATGTTCCATTTATAGATAATGTAGTGAATAAATGGGCTTTTGGGAAAATATTGCATATAACAAATCAAGATTTTGACAAAGAGGTAAATCAATTGCATGATAATGCAAAGATCATTACTTATAAGCACAATATTAAAGATCCTCACTTATCTTCGATTATGGAAATCATTATTCTTCAATTATTATTCTATAAAATGGCAGAGAAAAAAGGAATTGAACCAGGAGCATTTCTTTATTCACAGAAAATAACAAATGACATATAGTAATATTACATATAGTAATGTTAAAATTTTAACCAGAACTCATAAGATATATAACGTTAATCTATTTACTTGTTGGAAGTAATATTTATCGAAATAATTTTTAAAAAGGTTCTTTTTAAATAATGGATACAATCTCATCAAAATGTAAGATCAAATAAAAATGACAAAAGCAATAATACTATCGGGTGGTTGGGGTACAAGGCTAAGACCCCTAACATGTACAAAACCCAAAACATTAATTCCGATCGTCAATAAACCCGTTATAGAACGGCAAATACTTTTATTAAAATCGGCTGGAGTTAAAGAAATAGTATTAGCTGTAAGCGTAATGGATGATGTTATTAAAAATTATTTCAGAGAAGGGGAGAAATTAGGAATAAAAATCCATTATACGGGCGAAAAACACCCAAAAGGCACCGCAGGAGCTATGAAATTAGCAGAGGATTACTTAAAAGACGACAATTTTTTCATGCTGAACGGCGATGTGATTTTAAATTACGATATGGGAGAAATGCTTAAGTTTCACGAAAAAAAAAAAGGGATCGGCACAATCGCAGGGAAAACTGTGGATGATCCTTCAAGATATGGTGTTTTGATTGTAAATAATGAAACACATCAATTATTAAAATTTCTTGAAAAGGACGAATACTCGCCCCCCAACGGCAAAATAGTTCCTATGCCTATTAACGCGGGGGTA
Organism: Promethearchaeota archaeon; assembly: GCA_016839745.1. Taxonomy (GTDB): domain Archaea; phylum Asgardarchaeota; class Lokiarchaeia; order Sigyniarchaeales; family SOKP01; genus SOKP01. The sequence goes on along the minus strand of JAEOTS010000069.1, from coordinate 37,332 downwards.
TATATATTAGAATCCGAAATATTTTCATTCGTCGAACCAAATAAAAAAGTCTCGATTGAAAGGCAAGTGTTTCCCAGAGTCGCAAATGAAAAGAAGCTTTTTTATTATCCTCTTACCGGTATATGGAATGATGTGGGTAAACCTTACGATCTACTACAAGGAAATATTCTCTTGATGAATGATTTAATAAATAAATTAGATGGAAAAGTAAAAAATTTAATAGATTATTCTGCGAACATCCACCCCAGGACAGAAATTTATCCACCATGTACTATTGGTGAAAATGTGGTAATTCATAGCGATTGTAAAATCGGTCCGAATGTAGTTATTGGTGACAATGTATTAATTGAAAACAATACTGAACTTTCAAATTGTTTAATCTATAACGAAGTATATATCTCTAATAATGTCAAAATCGAAAAAGCGATTATTGCTGATAACTGTAATATTCGAGAAAATGTAATATTAGAGGGCAATAACGAAAATTTAGTAATCCTAGCCTCATATGTAGAGGTTCTAAATAATCTCGAATTAATAGCCTCCAAAACAATTTCTTTGACTGTTTGTCATCACGAAGTTGTAAATGAAAGTATGAAGTAAAAATGAGCGATCATCTAACACCTGAGAAAATCTATTCCAGAATACTCAACAAAGAACTAGAAAAGAAGGACGCCTTAAAGCTATTTGAATCCTTAATACACAATAGCGATAATGAAGAAATCAGATATACCGCGTTAGAATTTATCGGTAAAATTGCATTTGAAGATAAGAAGACTTTCGAAGTTATTGAAAATTGCCTAATTTCTGATGAATCACCACATGTTAGGTTTGAAGCTGCCAAACTTTTGATCCAAATCTTTCCAAAACGGGAAATTGAGCCTTTATTATGGGCGATTCAAAATGAAAAGTCGATATATTTCTTTAAAAATTTAATTGATTTATTGGAAACTTACGACACTTCTCCATTCAAACAAATACGAGGTAATACTTTAAAAAAAATAGAAAATCATTATAATTTAAAATCGGCAGATTCAAAGTTTGTTCTCGATATCGATTATTTGGATTATATGAAGTTTAAAACCGAGTTTTATGATTTTTTAGACAAATTCGAATTATCAGACCAAGCCAAGCAAGCTTTAATAAAACAGAATACTGAGATCGGATATAAAGGGCTAGGACGAGTTAAAACATCAAAAAATGGCTTTATAACGAGCTTATCACTCATTGATCTTACTGAGATTCCTGATTCTATATGTAGGCTAACCAAATTAGAATCCTTGGAAATCTCTTTTTGTAACCTTAAAAAATATCCAGATCCTTGTCCAAATCTTTTGTCACTTAAGAAATTAGTTTTAAATAACAACAGGCTAGACAGTTTACCTAGTTGGGTTATGGAGTTTGCAAGCAGTAACAAATATGTCCATAAGTATATACTTAGGGGTGTTAGGAAATCGGAAGTTCATATTTTGGGTTTATTAGAGATTCTAACGGGGCAAATATGCAAGAAAATGCAAGAAGATGAAAACATTGGCCCTAATGGAGCCATCTATTATGAAGTAAACAATGAAGGTCATATCACTAAAATTATATATTTATCAACAGAGTCACGAATTGGTGTATTTCCAAAAGAGCTTTGTCGTTTAGAATTTCTAGAAGAATTAACTTTAGCCGATCAAAACATACGACTTATACCAGAGACTATTGGGAGGCTTAAACGGTTAAAAGTGCTCAACCTTAGGTTAAATAAAATAGAGTACTTGCCTGAATCGATAAAAAAGTTAAAAAATCTTGAACTTTTCTATTTAAAGAGTGACATCAAAGAAACCAAATAGAATAATTTATAGAGGAAAAACATGGAAAATTTAGAAGAAAAAGGCTTAAAAATATATAATGCTATATTTCAGGGAGAAAAAAATGTTGAAATTGATGAGATCGAGTATCCCATTAAAAAATTTTCAAGCGGAATTAAATATGTTGATTTATTTGGGTATCGCTTTATAGAACAAAATTACAAAAAAAAGTCAGAATGGGGGAAAAAAGCTCGAGAGGGTCATAAAATTATGTGGATAATTAAAGGAAGGAGATACATCTCCCAAATATTAGATGGAAGCTATACTGAATTAAAGAAAAAATCAGTGTAAAACTATTTATAATTGAAAAAGCATTCTTTTCATACAATTTCAAAAGTACTCCAGTTAATTGTTTTTAAGATCATAATCTCTTCAGTTATACATTGAATTTACTTTCTTCAACCTTAAATTAGGAAAAAGTTAAGAAAAAATGGAATTCTGAAGATATAGAGCCCTTGAAAAATGGGATTGTCTGCCCATTAATCAATTTAAAGATCTACAAAATCACATTGTTCACAATCCCTTGGAATAATGAAATCCTAAAGACTGGACTCCCGATTATTTTTAATTGTAAATTCCTATATTGTAATTGTAAGTGAATAGAAATAAATTAAAATGAAGAATTGAAAGATTATGAATGAATTAGCTGAAGTAAACGTTGGATATTATGAGTTTTTGACTATCATTCACGAAATATCGAAAAAATCGCAATTTATACAGAAATATTCAATTAAAAAAGTCTATGAGAACTATGATTTAAGGTTATATCGCAAAAAATTAGATAAAGAAATCGCAAAACTCGATAAATTATTAATTAAGTAGAATTCCTACTTATCCTTTACATCCTTTTTTTTTTAATTTAATTACATGCCTTTTATTTTATCGGAAATTAACTCTAAATAAGACTTTCTAATTGATTCTTGCTTTTTAATCCCAAACTTCCCTAAAAATTGAAATAGTATCTCCTTACTCTTTTCCACATCATCTAGTGATTCTGTTATTAATTCTACTTCAACGAAATGCTGTTTTAAAATAGGAATGTAATCGATTAAAGCGTCTATTCTCGTCTCATTAAATACAAAATCATATAACTCTCTTTTTTTAACAACTGTGAAAACTTCTCGAAACCCTAAGAATTTAAGAAGATTTTTCATGTCTTCAAGTTCATTAATTTTAATTTCGATCTCTTCCCTTGTTTTTGTTGTCTTATCAATCTTTTTACCTTTGTAAGTTATATAATAATTAATTTTTTGAGCTTTAGGTTGACCATTCTTATAAAATTCAATAGATTTTCTTAGTCTTAATGCTTCGTCAGTTTGTCTAAAATCTCTTAACCCTTCAGGCATATTAAAATAAGTATCTTCGTGATTAAGCGAGAGTTTGTAAACCCCATTGTTTTCTTTAAACTTTTTCCTCATAAGATTCGGATCAGAGATTTTAACTTTAATCTCAACTTCAATCATGATGCTACTCTTTTTTCTATCAATAACAAATATATTAAATTAATTTTTATTATGTAATAATAGTTTCACTTAGAGTTGATTTTTTATATCTCTGAATTCTAAATCTATTCGAAAACTCGCAGAACAATACGGATATCTACCGTATATGATTGAAAGGTATTTTCAATTCTTAGGAGAGGATCAAGCAAAACAATTACTAATTGCGAATGAAAAGCCATTAACACCTTCCATTAGAGTTAATACGATTAAAATAGATGTTGAAACTTTAAAATATAGGCTGGAAAGTAAAGGATTTATGTTAGAACCTCTTGATTGGATACCTTACGGATTCAAAATAAACAACGCTCCTTTCAATTTAGGATCAACTCACGAATATCTCCAAGGATTTTATTATTTGCAGAGTATTGCTCCAATGTTACCCGTTCACATTCTCGACCCAAGCCCGAGCGATATTGTGGTTGATATGTGTGCGGCTCCAGGTGGAAAAGCAACACACTTAGCACAGAAAATGAACAACGAGGGCAATTTAATCTTAATTGAAAGAAATAAAAATAGAATACCAGCTTTAGAACTTAATCTTCGAAGAATGGGTGTTTCCAATTCGATTGTTATATATGATGACGCTGTGAATTTGTCAAAAATGAATTTGAAGGCGGATAAGATATTATTAGACGCACCATGCACTGGAGAGGGATTGATCAGACAAGATCCCAGTAGAAAGAAAAGTAAAAATAAAAATGATATCGATAAATTGAGTGTCATTCAAAAAAAACTATTAGAATCTGGTTTGAATTCCTTAAATCCCGGAGGACATTTACTATATAGCACCTGTTCGATTGCGCCTGAAGAAAATGAAATTGTATTAGATGATGTGCTAAAAAATAATTCAGATTTCTCCGTTATTAAAATATCAAGCAATTACGGCGTAGATGGAATTACAGAAGTTTACAATAAAAAACTTAGGGAAGATATCAAGCATTCTCAAAGACTCTATCCTCATTTACATGACACTATCGGTTTTTTTGTTAGTTTAATTGAAAAAAGCAAGTAATATTTATCCCCGTTTGAATCATTTCAATCATTATTGTTTTTTCCTTAGATAATATCCTTTATCTACAAGATTTCGCGCTATTTTTTGGTTTAATTTGAGGTTATCGAATGAACTATAATCTATTTCGGCTCTTGCTAAAGCAATAATTTCGTTTTTCTGATTTAAAACTGCGAGAAGATCATTTCTTTTTAACTCAGGGGGAATACTAATTGTGAAACTCTTTACAACATCGTTTCCATAGAGAACTGATTTTTCTCCTTTTACATTTATAGTAATTTTAATACTATTTGGAAGTATCTGGTGATTACGCATAAATTCAGCTCCTTCTAAACTAATGTGCAAAACGCCTTTCTTGATGAAACCAAAATAAATACCAGCAGAATGTATATTCTCGTTTTTTAATCTTTCTTCTAAGATTTTGCTTATAACGTATGAAACCAAATAGATTAAGGGGAACTTGTTTTCTGCTTGCTTGTCGCTGATAGAAACATAGAATTTATAATCATTTTTTCTAAAAAATGATACAAATTCTGATGTAAATTTTAAAAGAGAATCATTAATCATTGATTTTTCAATTTTATTAATTAATCTAAAAATATTCAAATCTCTCATTCTCAGTTAAAATAAAAAGAAATAAGTAGTTTTATAATTATTAATCTATAAAGTTATTAAAAAATAGTGTTATCGAAAAATGGGTATTCGGAAAATTGAAGATGAAATAGATTTAAGAGAAGCTATGAAGAAGAAGGCAGCGGAGTTAAAATTAAAAGATATGGAAGCAAAAGCTTCGACAGAAAACTTTACTAAAGAAAGGCTTACAGAATTAGCTAAGAACCACGGAGTTATTTTAGCTTTAACTCCTGAATTAAAGGAGGAAGTTAAAGCTCTACAAAAGAAGTTTAACATACCCTCCTCCAAAATAATTACTGAACAAATTACAGAAAACGATGTATTAAAGAAATTTTCAAAAATCGATCATGAAAACTTGGGAATGCTCGCTTACCAAAGAATTTTGATGCAGAAAGAAGAAATTGGAGTTGGATTATTACCCATTTCTAAAGTGTATGGTCTCGTTAACACAGGTATTTTAAAAGGAATATTAGAGCTAAAGGATCTAGCCAAAGCTTTGAAGATGCTCAAGAAAAATCATATAATTGACGATTTACAGGAGCTTGATTCTGGTATCGTTATGGTTAGATTCTTTCCAGTTCAATACACGGGCGATCAAGTTAAAGTTGTTGGAGTTGCGAAAGAAAAAGGCTTCATCTCTATCGAAGATGTATGTATTGCGTTGAACTGGTCTCAAGATCGCGCAATAGAGACTTTAAAATCGCTAGAACAAACTGGTGTAGCAAAGTTAAGGGAGTCTCTTTTAAAGGGAAAGCAGTGGTATTTTCCTTCTTTATAATTAATTTATTCTATTTTGATCTTAAAAGAAATTTGCCCATCATCTAATGTAATAATCTTCCCCCTCTTTTCCTTCTCTAACATTTTAAAGATTTTGACAATATCTTCATTGGGAAGCTTACTAAACTCTCTGTTGGATTCTCTGATTTCAAAAATTAAAATTGGTTCTAAGGGAGAGATTTCCATAGCCCATTCGTAGATATCCTCTGCCCAATTATCTAGGCTTTTCCAATATACCCTCAATTTTTCTTTGCTCTTTGAAAGCCATTCAGCTTGTTCCTTATTGACTAATTCTTCAGCAATTTCTTCTAGAGCTTTTTTGCGTTCCTCAAAGTTGGAAAATGGCTTCTCAGATTCGGCTTTTCTAAGGTATAGAATATGAAGAATAGCATAGCGGGCGTAATCAAATAGAACTTTTGACCACTCTTTTTTCCAAGACTCGTAATCTTTCAAGTCAGTTTTTTTATTAGGAAGAGAATACATGAAGATATACCTTTTTTCTTCAAGCCATGGGTAATCATTCAACAACATTTCATATGTTGATATTTCTTTAGTTACTGCCCCTCTCTCCTTTACTATTTCTAGTTCAAGCTCTCGAAGTTCTTTTTCAATTTGAGCAGCGTTTTGTTCGTAGGTTTTTTGATCTATCTCTCCTAGTCTTGATGTGAGAATATCTTCAATATTATTTAAGCGGGTTTCAATTTCATCACTTGGGAGACTTTCACTGTTAACTTCTGAAACCAATTCTTCTGAATTAGCTTCAATTTCTTTTAATTCCTTCTGTCTTTTTAGTTCCTTTAAGCGAGCTAATTCTTTCCTTAAACCGTCTAATTCTCTTTCTGGTTTTTCTTTAAGATCTTTGACTTCTTTAACAACTTCTTTCTGATTCTCTTTTTGACGTTCCATATTCTACATCTTTACTTGTTTTTAATACTCTCCGAAATCTGTTGCCCATTGTTCGTATTGATCTAGAGCAGAATCAGTAGTCATACGTTTTACTTTCTTTAAAGTTTTCATGAAATCTTGTAAATTAATATCCCTTACAATTACTTCTTTATCGGAGTTTTCAAGGAGTCCTCCCATGTCTAACTCCCTTATCGGGATCATTATAACTTCACGACATACATTAGAGATATCTCTTCCAGAATATCCTTCCGATCTAACTCCTAACTCAATGAAATCTTCTTCAGTTAACGCCATATTAATGCCTGCGGTGTGAATTTTGAATATTCCAACTCTAGCTGTTAAATCTGGAAGTGGAACATACACTTTTTTCTCAAATCTGCTAAGCATAGCCGTATCGATATCCCATGGTCGATTGGTTGCTCCTAAAACTAATAAAGGTTTTTTAGAGCCTGATTTAATGCCTTGAATTTCGGCTAATAATTGAGTTTTAACTCTCCTTTCTCCTCCACCCTCGTGGCCTTCTCCTCTTTTAGTAGCTACTGAATCGATCTCATCCATGAAAATTAAACTGGGCGCCTTTATACGAGCTACCTTAAAAAGAGAGCTAATTAATTTCTCACTTTCGCCTAACCATTTACTTAATAAATCCGCTGAGGAAACACTAAAAAATGTAGCCTTACATTCTGTAGCTGCAGCTCGGGCTAGTAACGTCTTTCCACATCCAGGAGGACCAAATAATAATATACCTGACCAAGGTTTTCTCGCCCCAGTAAATAAGTTAGGTTTCATAATAGGTAAAACTATCGCTTCTCTTAAAGCTTGTTTACTTCCTGCTAAACCGGCGATATCAGTCCATTTTACATCAGGAGATTCAGTTAATATGGTCCCTGATATAGAATCTATTATTTCTTGTTCTTCAGCAGAATATTGGCCCTCATCTGCTTTTGGTTCACCCTCTTTTGGCTCACTTGGCCTACTAGAAGGTCTTCCTCTTTTAGCCTTAGGACCGCTTAAATGGAACTTAAGCACATTAGCTCGGTCTAGATACTGCTCAATTTGTTCGTGACATTTTCTAATCATTATCGGATTTTTATTGTATTTTACAAATTGTATTAAAATCTCTGCGGCTCTTTGATACTTATTTAGAGCTTGCCTATAATGCCCATTTTCGTCCAATTCAACGGCAGCTTGCGCTTCTTGAACGGCATACTGGTAAAGCTTACTATCAACACTACTCAACGGCGATAACCTTTTAAAAGTAATTATTTATCTTATTTATCTTAAAATATTATTAATATTTATAGGTAAGCTAGTTCAATGTTTATTTTATTAATTAATTCTTCCATGTATATCAAATTTTCTTTTTAAAAAGGTATCGTAAATATTGGTCTACAACAAAAAATTATATAATCTTGAGTTTTCTTATATTATATAAAAAAAATAATAATTGATGAATTAAGATGGGTTTTCTCAAAGATATGAGTAACTGGCTCTCAGGAGGCAAGAAGAAAGATACTGTTCGTTCAGCAACAGTTAAGCTTAAGGTATTTAATAAAAGATTAATGAGAAACACAAAAAAAATGGAGATGACTGCTAAACAAGCTAGAGATAAAGCTGTAAGACTTAGAAAGGCTGGCGATATGGATGGATCGGAATTTCACGCCCGAAATTATCTTCAAGTTAAAAAACAGGCCAGGGCAATTGACCACTTTAGAACAAACTTAGAGGGTATGGTTTTTAAACTAGAACAAGCTCATGCTGTTAAAGATATTTCCGATATTATGCAAGGTATTGCCGTTAGTTTAGGAATGCTAAAAAATCAATTATCTGTGCCTCAACTTACAGAATTAATGGAAGAAATCGGTATTGATATGGAAGATTTCGAAGTAACTCAAGAGATCACATCAGATGGAATAGATAATATGACTTTAGATACTGCAGTCACTGATAATCAAGTTAAAGAGATATTAGGTGAAATCGACGCAGAAATACAGGTTGAAGTAGGCGGGGCTTTACCCTCTGTAGATCCTGATGGAAAAGTAAAAGAATTGGAAGATGAATTAAATAAACTGAAGTCGAAAGATTAGGTTCCCTTTTTTTTTTAAGTTTCTCTTTCTCCCTATCAAGCAAAATTTTTTAAGCTTAAACTCTATTTTTATAATATTCTTTACCTTAAGTATAAAGTGTGTTATATATGAATCCAGAAGTAATTACGATTGGTAGTTGTACGCTCGATTGTATGCTACAAGTTAAAGATATCCTTAGATTTGAATTATTGGATAAGGATGTGATAAAAAAATATACAGCAATAGAATACAGCCACAAACTGAATGTAGATGGAGTTCTATTCGTTCCGGGTGGTTCTGCTGCTAATATTGCGTCAAATTGTGCAATGTTGGGCTTAAAAAGTTCTTACATTGGAGTATTAGGTAAAGATTTCTCAGCAAGCATTTGTTTAGACGACATGAAAAAGAGAGGTGTCGATCTTTCAAATGTCATTCAGACTGAAGCCGATGGTACAGCTTTTTCAGTGATTTTAAAAACGGAGTGGGGAAAAGACAGAAGTATTTTAGCTTATAAAGGCGCAAATAACTTGCTTAAACCTGAATATGTTAAAACCGAATTGTTTCAAGGCATCAAAGCTTTTGCGTGGACATCCTTAACGACTGAAAGTGGGTGTAAAGCAATCGAAAAAGCACTGAATCTCACATTAGAAAATAAAGGAAAAGTGTTCGCAGCTCCAAGCATGTCTATCATTAAGAATAACCTCAAATGGGCAAAAATCTTAATCTCGAATTCAGATGTCGTTTCGTTAAATAAAGAGGAAGCCCAGGAATTTACTGGAGAATCAGATAAAATTCCAATGATTCATAAATTTTTAGACATGGGGGTAAAACTAATATCAATTACTGATGGACCAAATGGATCCATAATCTCAGATGGTCAAAGCATAGTAAATAGTTCTATTTACGAAGGACTTATAGAAGACACTACAGGTGCGGGAGATGCGTTTCTAAGCGGTCTTTTAATCTCCCAACTAAACGGATTTAGTCTAGAGAAATCCTCTAAGATGGCAACCGCAATGTCCTATTTAGAAAGTAAAGAAATTGGAGTTCGGGAGGGTTTACCTAACAGTTTACAAGAATTAGAAGTTTTTATCAACAGTAACTCCATTAAACAAATATTTTCCAAAATTATTTAGCTAAAAAACAAGGTCGGTTAACTAGATGTTAAAATCTAAGTATTCTAAACCAATTTTATATTTTATAGTCTATTGCATATTTATACTAATTCTTTCTGTCGTACTTTCGATATCAATTCCTCATCAAGATTTAACTAAATTCATCCCAATACGAGATATAGGAATTGAAGTTGGATTGATATTCATTCTGATCCTACCATTCTCATCAATTATTGGTTTGCTTATTGGGGGATATCTCTTTGCTCCACTCTTTCTTTTTATTCATAAAAAAGTATTTGGTAAGAAAGTGGAATACGGAATTTATGAAAAAGATTTTAAAAAATTTAAGTTCTTTTCTGAAGGTATCTTTGCAGCATTAATGACAATCAACATTTCATTACTTTTTACGACACCAATGATCATCTCAATATCAGTTGGTTCAGATCCACGTAGTTTTATTGACGATCTCAATACATTCCTTGCCCTCTTAATGTTTGCAATTGGGCTGGCCAGCATACTTTTTTCGACAACGTGGTTCCTTATGGATTCTGGTATTTTATATTCTAACTTAAAAAAGGCGGGTGATACGCATAGACCCGTTGAAATCAGGTCAGTTGGAAGGTGGTATGGTCAATTTCTAAAAGGATACGCGGGAGTGTCTGTTGTTCTTTCTTATATTGAATTTATGGAATTATTTATCCCGCAACTTGCAAATGACCTTTCTATACCTCTGTTTGTTATGTTATTAATTGTTTTTGTACCTTTTCCCTTAATAATTGTTATTCCTTTAATTCCCGCATTAATAGTTTCAGACCGACTAAAAGAACATAGAATGAAATACATAAGAGAAAAAGCTAGAAAATTGGGTATCATATCTAATGCTGAAGTGAACTTTGAATTAAAAAATTAAATTGAAAAACAGATTTTAAGGATTTTACGATAAATTTAGAAATATTTTTTACATCTAGATTGCTATAAAAAATAATTAATTTTTAATTTCTTGATTTATTTAAATATTATAAAATTAGACTCAATTAGAGCTGCGCTGCTAGTATAGGTCGATTGATTCTTATTCAGTCGAGTATAATGGTCAGTATGCCAGGTTGCCAAGAAAATCTTACCCAAAAGGTTCTCGCAATAACTTGGCGACCCGGGTTCAATTCCCGGGCGGCGCATTTTTATACTGCTTTTTTCGTGAAAGGTATGTTTCACGATCTGCACTAGATTTCGCTAAAGAGTACTGAGAAAATTAGAAATATTTGAAGATTTTGGAACCTTAACCTCGAAATAATTCTCAACGATATTGTAAAGAAAGTCGAGATATGGTAATTGGATTTTTACACCGTGTATTCTTGCAATATCTTCAAGAACATTCTTAGAATAAACCTTTTCTTTCTTTTTTAAATTTTTAACTATTTCTACTATTGTTCGTGATAAATCGTACGCTTTTTGAAGTCCATTTTGTAAGTAAATTAAGCTGGGTTTTGGTTCGTATTCTGCTAAAAATTTCCTTACTAAAGACCTCTCGACATTTAATGTTTTTGCACTTAGAATATCATCGTCGTCTTTAATAACCTTCTTGCCATCCAATATGACTGAATCTTCAATATTGTAGATATTATATTGTTCGCCTGAAATTACGAGAATGTTAGCTTTAAAAGAATTGAGAGTTATATATTCGATGAATTTGTTAATGTTGTCGCCCATAAATGCCTGATTAAAAACTAGAAAAATTTTTTTCTTAAACAAAATTGCTCTTATTATGTGAGTAAGTAAAGAGGCTGTTAAATTAAGTTTTATTAAACTAACATCAATTAATTCCAATTGCTCTGATACATCTGGTGCAATAACTTGTTCGGGGACATCATCTGGAAGTTCTAATTGAAAATCTGCCATAAAAGTGTCCCTCACAGCAAGATTCTTATCTATATACGCAACGAAAGAATGTTCGCAAGCAACACCTTCCAATATATTAACGGCAAACACTCCTCTCGCAGCCTTTTCTACTTCTTTTTCTGAAACTTCAATATATCCTCTATTTGAACAAGATGGACATCGCACTTCGAGTTTTTTCATTGCTAAAATTCTTTATTGTAGATTTTATTTGGCAAATATCTATTTCTATAAACTATAATAAATTTTTAATCACGGTATTATTTAATAAATAATCGAGTGCATAAATAAAAATGACTAAGGTATATACATGTTTGCAGAAATATTTTTTGCAATCCTAAAATTTTTTGATTTTTGCGTATTTTTTCTCAATAAAATTAGCTATTAGCAAGGAAATCAAAGTCGCTAAATTCTCTGCTATCAAAAACGATAAGACATTATCTAAGAAAGTTATACAAATGCCATATGTGGCAAAAAATACCGCAGCAAATATAGGAAAAACGATTATTACTGGTCGTACAATTGGAAAATACAAGAATCTTCGAAGTTTTGAACCTGATTGTCGGGATTTTTGAAATTGAGTTTTTAATTTTTTTCTTTTCTCGACTTGGACGAACGATTCAAAAATAAGTATAACGCCAAAAAATAAAGCAATAGTTGCCCCAACAGGGATCAAAATTACGACAATGTAATTACCTACACCTAAAAAATATTGAGCTACGAATATAAAAAACGCTTGAAACAATCCACAAACTCCGAATAACATAAGAGCAATCGGTATATATTCCTTAGAGGTCCATCGAAATCTTATCGGCATTTTAATCCATGTGTTTTATAATATGGTGGGCCCGGCGCGAGTTGAACGCACGACCTTCTCCACGTCAAGGAGACGTCATACCAGGCTAGACCACGGGCCCTTGATTGTATTCCCTAATTTTAGTTCAAAAAACTAAAACTTGAGATAAATAATTTATATTATTAAAAAATAAATATTTTATTAGTTTTATCGTGAATTATTAAATTCTACCGAAGCGTATTTGTAAAATAAAAAAATAAAATAGAATTAAAAAGAAATATTTTATGGTTTCTTTTCTCTTAACGCTCTAACCATAGGAACATCTTTTCCGGATAATATTTCTAGCATAGCACCCCCACCAGTAGAAATAAAAGAGACATCTTGAGCATATCCAGACATTTCTGCAGCGGTTCCCATTTCTCCTCCACCTATTACGGAAAGAGCTCCTTGATTTTTAGCAGCTTCAGCCATTGCTTTGGCCATATCAAAAGTTCCTTTTCTAAAGACTTCCTTTTCAAAAATTCCAGGTGGTCCATTTGCAATAATAGTTTTAGCATTCATTATAATTTCTTTGAATTCCTCTGTAGTTTTAGGCCCTATATCACCAGTTACAGCGTTGTAATCTTTTAACTCGTCTATATTGATTGCTTTCCTGTTCCCATTATCGTCAATTACTAAATCTGTAGGTAAAATGATTTTATCTTTAAATTTTTCGTAGGTTTCCTTAATATCATCCTTTGCTTTATCTAAATCTTTTGCTATTGCTCCGCGATTTGGTTCTCCGGTTTCAACTCCTATAGCTTCCAAGATTAATATAGCTGTTAAGCCAGAGCAGAGAGCGTAATCTAATTTGTCGTTCTCAAAATTATATTTCATAGCTTTAAATTTATCTATTGCTTTTGCTCCCCCAATAAGCATGACCATGGGTTTTTCTGGATTTTCCAATATTTTACTCATGTATTCAAATTCCTTAACGGTAGTAGGACCTGCGAGTAGTGTTGGCCACCCGATTATCGAGGGTTGTGCTCTGTGAGCTGCTCCAAACGCATCTGCGATGAAATAGTCAAATAATGGTGAGAGGGTTTTAATCATCTCCAAATTTGCTGCTTCAGAGAAGTCTTTAAATTGTTTGTTTTCAAGTTCCCAAGTTCGTACATTATTAAGAACTAACACTTCGCCTACTTTAAGATCCTTTATTGCATTAATTGCTTTTTCTCCGAAAACATCCTCAACATATTTAACAGGGCGATCTAACAGTTTTCTTATTTCTCCAGCGTGTAATTCTAAAGAAGTAAAATCTTTCGCTCCTGGACGAGATTGGTGCGCCATAATTACTACAGCACTCTCTTTAAGTTCTTTTAGCGAGGGAATTAGAGCGTGAATACGAGGTGATTCGCGAATTCTGTTGTTTTCTATGTCTATATTAGAGTTAATATCAACTCTCATTAATACTTTTTTTCCTTTTAAATCAACATCTTTATAAGATTTATAATCAAACATTTAGTCTCTCTCTATGTGATTTTGGTTATAATAAATGTTAATATATTATATCAAAAAAAGGTTTCAAATGTTTTATCGAAAAAATTCTTTTACAACAAGTTTGCAGAACTGTGTCAATTTTTCTGCTAGATCTGTTCTATCTGATGATTTTGTTAAAACCCAGTTGTTGCCATACAGCTTGTTTAGATAATCTCCGTTCGCATCGATTGAAAAAGCATAGACCTTAAACTTTTTTTTAACATCTTGAATTTCCTTTATAGCATCGTTCAAACCATATTGTGTGCCTGCAGGTTGACCGTCTGAAATTACTAAGATTAAAACATTCCTTTCAAGTTTAGCAGCTTCATGTTTTAAGGACACCCCGTCTAGGTTGCTTCCAATGCGGTGATGACGCCCAAATTTGTCGAATTTTTTAATATCGGGATGTTCTTCAAAGTCTTTTAAATGGATATTTAAGGCGTCATATTCACCAGTAAAAAGTACGATACGCAATTGCGCAATCTCGTATAATGATTCGCATAACATTACCATAGCGACCTTGGCTGCTTCTAGCTTGATTCCTGCCATACTTCCACTGATATCCACCATCAGTAAGATTTTAAGTTCTTTTTGATTTAATTTTCTTGTAAAACATTTATTATACTTAAAATCGCTCGTAACTGCTTTAATAAACTTATTGTTTAATCGTCCTCTTTTTTGGGAGGTGTCATAATCGGTTTGATTTCTTAAATCTCGAAAAAGATTTTTTAACTTGATTATTGCATTCCTATGCTGCTTCACGATTTCATTGTATGATAATTCTATTGACCTCATTTCTTCATTTTCAATACTAACTTCATTTACTTTTCTCTCTGCTTCACCGAAATGATCCTGATTTTCAATTAATATGAGCCTTCTTTCCATAGCAGTTTGTGACTCATATACTAATTTAGTTATTTCACCAATAATTCCATCCTCTTTTCGAGAGTCTTTGTCTTTTTGATTTTTATCATCCAGCATTGCCTTAAATGTTTCAAAATCAATGCCTTTCGGATTTTCCTCTTCTTTCAATATTTTAGCTATTTCTTCATTAGACTCTGACTGCTCAAATAGATTATCATTTAAATCTAATCCATTAGTTTTCATATCCTCGCCGATCTTATTTTCCTTAGATTCAGATTTTAAATTCCGTTCAACTTCTTCTATTAAGTTCTCAATATCCTTAGTGTTTAAATCTAAATTCTTAATTTTATCAATTACTTTATCACTTGCTGAACTTAATTCTGATGATTCTGATTTTTTGTCTCGTTCTACAAATTCTTCAAAATGATTTATTAAAGGTTCCAGATCTATTGATATATTCGGGCGATAATTTTGTTCTTCAATATTCTCATAAAGACAAGGATCCTCCATGAAATCCGAATTTTGAAGTTCATCGATATAAGTTTCATAATCTTCTCTTATGTTAATATCAGAAGATTCACCGTAATCTCCATAGTCGTCTGGGTCGTAGTCCTCATCATAGTCTGGATCGTAACATCCTTCATTTCTCTCATTTTGAACATCACCTCTATTCCTGTTTATCTTCGTTTTCATGTAAAACTTCTTTAAAATTTTACATAATAGATCAATTGCAATTATTGACGAAGCGGGAGTAAGGGATTTCAATAGGAATTCTTTCGCTTTTGAAATCGCTCTCCAATCTTCATTGCTCATATTTCGAGATCTGAATTTCGGCTTTTTTTGAAATTCTGTATAGTCCTCCATGTAGAGATTAATGTAAATGAGTAAATTCCCTGAACGTTTCATGTTAAGGATTAAATCAGGGAGTAATTGGATAATAAATGCTCGCAAATTTTTATAAAATCCTGGAAACTTTTTGCTGTTTAGGTAATTGACTCTAACATCCTCTAAAACATTTATAACCTGTTTTATGAAGTATTGGGGTAAATTATACTTTTTTGAAAGAATCTCTATGAGTTTTATGAAAGACAACTCAAATGAACCATAACCTATGTGACCACTTTCGTGAGCGACTAAACCTTGGGCTGAAGATATATCATCTTTAATCTTTTTTGGTAAATATATAAACCTTCCATCAGTGAATGTAAGTTGTGAATTCTGGTTAAATTCAATATAAATATCTTTCTTTCCACTTATTCTCTTGCCAATGTTAATAAGAGCAAATAAATCTGAGAAGTAATCTTTTTCAAAGAGGTCATATAAATACGATAAAATGATCACCACACTTACAATTAAGATTGTAATATTAATTTAATTTAATACTGGACAGGTTCGTCTCATGAAATCCATTAAATCTTTATTCCTATTTCTATAAAGCCACTTTATATAGATTAACGTTATTTCTCCATTGTAAAGATGGCTGTGTCCTGTAGATTCCTTATAAACTTTATGATAGCCCAGTTTTTCAGTCAATTGTATGTAATCTTTTAAGGATGTTCTATGTTCTTGCCAGAACCACTCAAAAAATTTCCACATTAGACTTCCATTTTTGTTTTTATACTTACCATTTCCTAATTCAAACACATACTTTTCTACTTTACTTTTAAAATTGCTTATAATTTTAACTTCAGGAGCTCTCTGAGAACTTAAGCCTGCCTTTACGCATGATTTGACATCAGATCTTATGTTCAAATATTTCTTTAAGTTGTCTTCGAATAGCTTTCCATCCAATATCATAGCGATACTTTTCTTTTCTTCTTGGTTTTCGCCTAATTTATTTATGATAACATTTTCAATGTTATATCTTAAATATTCTGGAGACATATTCGATACAATTAAGCAAAAGTTGACTATTAACCTAGTAGAGAATATTTTAGTTATCGAAAAATCTTTTATTGCCTGCTTTCTGATCTGTCTAGCGGCGTCCACAACGGTTTCGGCTACCATTTTTTTGCAGCCTGACAATTTAACTGCAATTTCGATCTCTTTCTGTTTTGAGGGATATGTTATTTCAGGGCAAACTAAGAAACGATCTTCAAAAGCTTCTTGAAGTTTATTAATTCCTATTACACCCTTGTTCATTGTACCAATTATCACAAGTTTACTCGATTCTTTTAAACTATACCTTTCAAATCCCTTCGAAATCAAGTTGATATGGCTTTCTGAGAGTAAAGAATTTAAAGAGATTTGCTCACTTTCTCTAATTGCATTTATTTCATTTATAACAATAAAAGATATGCCATTACTATTAGCATCTTCTATAGCCCTCGTCAATGGGCCGTGATTGAACTTAGTATCGCCATTAAATAACTCCCAATTCCCTTCGATGTCTCTTCTATCAAGGTCTGGGGAACCATCAATTATAAAATATGAGGAATTGAATTCTTTAGCAAGAGAGGTTGCTAAAAGAGTTTTACCCGTTCCAGGGGGGCCATGTAACAAAATACCAATACATCTGCCCTTACCCAAAGAATTTATTAAAGCCTTTAAATAATCAAATTCATTTCTTTGCTGAATATATTCAATATTTCTATTAATCGCTAATTCTGAAAAAATAATCTCCTCCTAATAATGTGAAACTTAATTGAATTGAAATTTAGGAAAGTAACTTTAGATAAATGATGCTGAATATTGATTTCTGAATTTAAGGTAATTTATAATGGGTATACTATTATATTTAAAAACTCACACCTTAATGAATTTCAAATAAATCTGACAAGTGTCTTAAAATTCAGTGTTTCAAACCTATTTATTTGAAAATGTTAAAAAAATAAGGTAGAATATCTTTCTAAATTTATTAAGGCTAAAAGATTTCTATGAATATAAAAACTCACGAATTTTAATTCAGTGATAGATAGTGGATAATATCAGAGAAATTTTAAATCGGCTGCTAAAAAAAGAATGTTCAATTGAAGAAGCAGAAAAACTGTTAAGAGCAAACGCTATTGAGGAAGTTGGAGATTTTGCTAAATTAGATATTTTTAGAAAGATGCGCACGGGTATCGTTGAGGTTATCTATGCAGAAAATAAGAAACCCGAAGTAACTTTAGACATTATTTACACTTTTTTGAAAAAAAATAGGTTTGCCATTGTATCAAGGTATAGTGAAGAAATAATTTCTCTAATTTCAAAAGAATTCGAAAATAACGAAGTATATTCAGTGAACATAAACGAATTAGCTAATATTTTGATAGTAAAGGATAAAAGCTACAAATTTGAAAAAAAAGGGGGGAAAATTGGCATTGTCACAGCTGGGAGTTCAGATATTCCCGTTGCTGAGGAAGCTAAAGTTATTGCTGAATCAATGGGCTGTGAAGTGCTAACAAGTTACGATTTAGGAATAGCGGGAATTCATCGTCTTTTTACTCCTCTTAGCGAAATGATCAAAAAGGACATTCAAGTAATCGTCGTATGTGCGGGTATGGAGGGGACATTACCCGGGGTAGTTGCGGCACTTGTGGACATTCCAGTAATTGGGGTTCCTATTTCTAGTGGTTATGGCTTAGGGGAAAAAGGTATTGGTGCTTTAACAACGATGTTACAATCGTGTTCGCCGGGGTTGTTAGTTGTTAATATAGACAATGGTTTTGGAGCAGGAGCTTCTGCTGCGTTAATTGCAAATAAAATAGCAGAGTAAATTCTCTTTTTAAAATTGAATTTTTTGCTTTCAATTTATCTTACAGTTTTATATTCGAGTGATATAAGATGTTTAGTTTGTAATGAGAAAGTTATTTATATAAGTAAAACCAAGATTTTGCATAATTATAAATTAATTTAAAATTAAAAAATAAGTGTATGTTATGACACCTACACCAGCTTCTCAAGAAGCATTATTGAATTTGAGACAATTAAATCCTGTAACAGGATGGTATGTTGTAACACTTCTAGTTATAGTTTTATATATATACGGTGTTGAGATCAAAAAAGCAAGAGAGACTAACAATTGGAGCACAGTATTCGCTGGATTAACATTATTAGGGTTGGATCTTATTAATGAGATATGGAACGGATTAGTCTTTGCCTTTACTAATTATTCAGCGTTTTGGACTACGCCGGGAGCAAGTGCTTATATAATCCTAATTGGCTGGAATATAGAAATTGCTTTTATGTTTTCTATAGCTGGAATAGTTTTTACCAAATTCCTTCCTGAAGATAAAAATAAAAAGATGTTTGGATTACCTAATAGATGGGCAATGGCAATCGGCTTTACACTATTTTCTGTCTTTGTAGAAATTCTATTGAACATTGGCAATTATTTAATATGGGAATATGTGTTTTGGAATTGGTACAATCCAATATTGATATTCCTCATAGGATACTTTCACTTCTTTGTGGGAACTTTTTATGTTTACGACCTCCCAGAAAAAAAAGATAAAATTAAAGTCGTAATCATAATTTACGCCATTGGAATTGGTCTTCTTTGCATTTTTGGACCCATACTTATGCCACTAGGTATATTTTAATTTATAAAAAATTCTTTTTTTTTATTTTTTATATTATTCATAACGAAGAAATTCTATTTATTTAATGTTTTTTTTTATAGTAAATCTATATTTGAATTATTCTACGCTAAGTATAAAATCGGAGTAATCCATTAATTAACCCAAATAGAGAATATTAAAAACTAAGGCATTTTTTAATATTATTACACCTTTTTCTTCGTATGTAAAAGTATAAATAGATAGATCAATATAATTATTATTGAAATTACTAATTCTTTAAAATCTAAAAAAAAAACAAATCCTATATAGTTGAGACCAATGGTCACAACAGTTGAAAATTTTAAAAAGTCAAAAGAATTTTTTAAAAATGGCGATGTTCTTAATGCCCTAGAGAGTTTCGATAAAGTACTGGAACATTTTGATCAAGCAAAGGAACTTAACAAGACAGAGTTACTGCAGTTCCTTAACAATCTTTCACAATATTGTAGGGATAATAATCTTAAAAACGAAGAAGCAATGGTTTTACGAAGTTTAGGAAGAACTCATTCAAAACTAAGGAATCATGTTGAAGGATTAAAATTCTCATATCAAGCATTAAAAATTCAGAAGAAGATTGGAAAGAAGCTAGATATTGCTGAGAGCTTAGTCTTTTTAGCCGAAGATCTTGAAATATCTGGAAATTACGATGAGTGCATTCTAATGTTTACCGAAGCTGCTGAGGTTTTCCATGAAATGGGGAAACTAAGAAAAGAAAAGGATGTTATCAAGGAAATTGACCGATTAAAAGCTTTTTCTAAAGAAATTGTTGAAGACGAATACATTATGAATAAGTTTCATGTTGATAACTATTAAAACAAATCGACTATAGCCATTTAATTAAAAAAATATCTTTTTTTTTACTCTTTTATTTTACATCATACTAACTTAATTGTTGTTTCTAAAGTGTTTTTCAACTTCAGATTGGCAATAAGTTAGGATCTCTTTAATGGTCAAGTTAGTTTGCTTACTTATTCTTCTAAGATCTTCAAATTCAGGCTTAACATTAATTATTTTAATACTGTCATGCAACTGAATGTAAGAAATTTTAAGATTTAGCTCGTATTTATCGTTGTTTATTTTAATAGTGGTCTTCTCAAATTTTCGGTCAATACAGACTCGTTTATTTGTGTAAAATCTAACCCCTAGCGTTCCTAACTCAAGTAGAGTTTTATGGATTAAATCGAAACTATATTTTGGATCGCATAAGATTTTAATGATGTGACCGGGTCGATTTTTTTTTGTTATGCTTGGTATAATTTGAATGTCAAGAATATCTTCGTCTTCTAAAATTTGAACGAAGTTTCCTAAGATTTCTCCTGAGACATCATCAACAGCGGTTTCTAATACAACTACTTCTTCAATATAATCTCTCAATGGAAGTAGAGTCTGATTATTAACCTTTTCTACTAATTCGCCGTAAAATATTCTTAAAATGTTTGATAAATCCTTAAACTCTTTTTGCCCTGTGCTACTAGATACGCTTAATATTTTCATTTGGTTTGAATACTTAGTAAATTTAGGATTTAGATTAACCAAAAGTGCTGCACCAGTTGGAGTTACTAGTTCGCTTTCAATAGGTCCTCCCATAACGACTAATTTAGATCGTTCGAAAATTTTTATAGTAGCTGGAGCTGGTACTGGTAAAATTCCGTGCGCAGTTTTTATATTCCCTCCTCCTAACGGTATCTCACTACAATAATATGTAAAATCTCCAGTAAATCCTCCTAAATTATCAAGTGCTTTGGTAACTCCTAAAATATCAATTAATGTGTCAACAGAGCTTAATTCGTGTAGATGAATTTTTTCAACTATATCCCCATGAACCTCCGCTTCTGCTTTGAATAGAGTATTTAAGACATTTCTGGCGAATTCTTTTGCTGATTTGGAGTATTGCTTATCTTCAAGATATCGCTCCAAAGCATTAGTAAGTTCATCCGGAGTTCTATGGTTTTTGGATTCTTTTATCAAAAGTTTAAGGCGATAAACTTCTACTCCCATTCTTTTAACTTTTAATAATTCAAGGTCTAGCTCAGAGACCCCTTTTAAATAATCCTTCAATTCTTTTAAATCTGAAAGAATTTTATTTGAATCATCATTTAATCCCAATAAAGATGCCAAAAACATGTCCCCAGAGAGCCCTGAGTTTGTTGCGTCAATATATAAAGATTTCATGTCAATTTTTCTCACATATCTAGAAATAGGTAAATTTATACCTAATATTATAAATAAATTAACAATACTAAAAATAATAAATCGTAATTATATTATAATTATAATAAATTGTAAGCAATTTCAATTTAATAATTATAAATATAAGAATATATTTTTACTAAATAACTATGAGTGAACTTCAAACTTTAAAATGCTATTTAAATCAATTACCCGCAACTATTATTAAGCTCTTAGGGATTGAATCCCCTTCTGGAAACATTCCAGAACCCGTCCAATCGATTGTTGATATGTATCAAGGTATTGAGAGAATTTCTGTAAATGCTATAGATAATTTTGGCTTATTCGAACTTACATATCATAAACCTCAATTCATGATTACTAATTCTCAAGCAATGCTACTCCTTTCAACTAAGAATCCTTATACTTTAGGAGTTTTGCATCAAATTATGTATGGTGGATTTGATTTTGAACCTAATGGTTTTCATTTACTAAGATATTTGAATGAGCACGGGAAGAAATCTTGTTTTGTAGGGAGAAAGAAAGATTTAGACAGATATGATGGAGGAACTCATTCAGTCCCAAAAGAGACGGATATGGCCACTTGGGTGGAATCTGCGAAGGTTATAAATAATTATGAGCTTTCTTGGATGCATTATTTGGATTTTGAAAATTTGCACAAACAACAACAAGCACTTAAGCAGAGAACACCTGAAGATTTAATTGAAAAGTTAATATTACGTACTGATAAATGGATTTTAGGTAATTACAAACAACTTAGAAATAATTCTTTAATGATAATATTAGGAGATCACGGAAGAGTGAAGTTAAATTTAGAATACTCTGGTAAGATAGCCCAATGGAGGGAAGCAAGTGTACCCATAGCTATCTTAATTAAAAAATAATTTGTTGTAATTTTTTTTAAAGGAACTTAAGATGTTTAAGATGGAGGAATATAAACGCTTTACAGTGTCTCTTCCAAAAGATTTATACGATAAGTTTGAGACATTTAGGAATAAAATGGGTATTTCAAGATCAGATAGCATAAGAAAAGCGATGCATTCTTTAATGGTAAGTGAAGAAAACATCCCCTTTTCTTCAGGGAATGTTGTAGGATGTATTCCCATTATTATGTTACATGAACATTTTACCGGAAGTCAAGAAAAAGAGCCTTCCCATGAACATTCTCATGAAATAAATCACGACGATGGGCATCACGATCACAAATACGATTCTGGACCTGTATATGCTTCAGTTCAGCAAACAGACGAAATTCGAAAAAATGATATTCAACATCATTTCTATGATATTATAACATCAACTATGCACGTACATCTAGAATTTGAAAAATGTTTGGAAATCATTGCGGTTTCAGGACCTTATGATCGAGTTAAAAAACTTAAAGAAAGTCTACAAAGGTTGAAAAGTATAATTTCGATTGAATTTTTCATTATTGATAAAGATTTTAAATAATAACCTGATGAGTAAATCTAAAGTCTAATACTTATTTTAAAAGGAAGAGAAAAGAATAAAAAATTTCTTTCAACGAAGTAAAGAATAAGGATAAGGCGATTTATGAAGAATTTTTTATTCTATAGGTCGTGTTTATTGTGTGTGTTAGGTATATTAATCTACTTCTAATTTAAAAAGTAATATACAGTGAGAAATTATTAATTTTTTTGTAAAAGTAAAAAAAAAATAAATTGAAAAATTATTAAAATAAACCTTTCTATCAGTTGAGTAAAATCCCAATGTTTTGCAGTTTAATCTAAAGATCTTTTTCTTGGACAGTCTTCCGTCCATTTGCTTTAGCACGACCAATTGCTTTATCGAGGATACCAACAATTGCGTTATTAAGCGCAGGTCCATCGATTACATCGCCACTGGTGTTACAATCTTTTGATTTGATATAGTCTCGAACCTTGGATTTTACGAATAAAACATCAACTGCAACTTTTTTAGCCATTTTTTATTCCTCCTTTTATTGTTTAAATATGTTTTAAAAATAAATTTGTGTTTAAAGTATATTTCTCCTACTGCTATTTAAATCTAGTTGAAAAAACATCATAGAAGGTTAATATTCTTCGTCTACTACCGATCTAAAAAAGGTAGATAAGATTCAAAAATAAAGAGGATCAAATCGCAATCTTTAGAATTTGGGTACATGCTGACTAATTCAAGATATTAAGCTTTTAAATTTTAAATAGGCAACATAGTTTGAGTTTTATAAGGTTTTTAGTGCTTCTAAATTTAAGTTGTCATCTAATGATCTTAAATTGGAAAATTATGATTAGATCATGTATTTTTCGAATCTTAAAAAATGAAAGTTTTAACAGTAAGGAACTACAAATCATTATTGACAAAATATTAAAAATCATTGATATGAGCGTATTTAAGGAAATATTAGCAAGAGCACCTGTGAGAATTTGTGATATTGGAGGATGGACTGATACCTGGTTTTATCCTGAAGGTGCAATTTTTAATTTTTGCATTGATCTCTATAGTTATATAAGAATTATTGAGAATGGAAAGAGTATAATCCGGATTTTTGCTGAAAATCTTGGAAAAACTGTTAAAATTCTCAATTTTAAAGAAATTAAATACAATGGTAAATTGGACTTATTAAAAGCAGCAGTTAAAAGAATGGAGATTGAAGACGGTTTAGATATTTATGTGAGAGCAGACGCACCTCCTGGTTGTGGAACAGGTACGAGCGCGAGCATCTCTGTTGCTTTAATTTCTGCATTAGCAACTTATAGGGGATTACATCTAAATCAAAACGAGATTGCTATATTGGCCCACAAACTTGAAATTGAGGAGTTACGGTTGGAAAGCGGTGTGCAAGATCAGTACGCAGCGTCGTTTGGTGGGATTAATTTTATGGAAATTAATTACCCAAATGTAAAAATAACCAAAATCACTATTGACGAAAAAAGAATTTTCGAACTAGAAAGTCAGTTTATATTAGTATATCTAAGTTCAAGAAGTTCAAGTGAAATGCATAACGCTGTTATAGAAAATTATAAGAAAAGAGATGTAGATACTCTAAATTCGTTTGATATCATGAAGGAATGCGCCTATGATATGAAAAATGCGATAAACTCAGATATAGTAGATATAGGGAAAGTTATGAATAGAAACTGGGAAGCACAAAAAAAACTCCATCCATTAATGGTTAACCCAGTTATAAATAAAGCAGAAAAAATATCAAAAAGTAATGGTGCTATAGGATTCAAATGTAACGGCGCTGGAGGGGGAGGTACAGCAATAATACTAGCTGGAAGGGGTCATGAACTTCAAATTAGAAAGGAATTGGTTGAGAAGGGATATAATATCATACCGTTTAAATTATGCTTTAGAGGCGTATCAAATTATTCATTTTAGGATAATTAAGATCTAATTATCGATTTGAAATTTCAATGAAAGTCTTTGTAGTTTAAACGCTAATCAGTAAAGAATGAAAAGTTTGTTCTTTTTATAGTTTGAATTTAACAAAATATTATGGGAATTCCCGATCGTTCAGCAGTAGTCTCAAGGATTAAAAGAACACCTGAGAAACTGAACATACACAATCTCTTCATATTTAATAAATCAGGAATTTGTATTTATGGATTAAATCTCACAAATCTTTACCCCATAGAGCAAGAACAACTTATATCTTCTTATTTTACAGCGTTAATGTCCTTTACAAAGGAACTTATTGGAGACAAAATTAAAGCTGTTGAAATGGGCGGTGGAATTAAATTAGTAGTATTTGAAAAAAGAACATTATATTATAGCCTTCTTTGCAGTACAATCGAAAATCTGGAGCTATTAGAAGCAATGATCTCAAAAATTAACTCAAAATTCCTTGAATACGTAAATAAAAACAAAATTAAAACTGATTTAGAATATGTTTATGACGAGCAACTCAATTATCTCATAGAAGATATTATTAGGGAGCCTTTTTCGCGCGAATTTGACCTAAAAAAAGAAGGTCTAATTACAGAATATTTAAAAGATTTCCAACAATCTGCCGATCTTAATGGATCTATTCTTTTAACTAATCGAGGTAAAGTGATCTTTTCCTCTTTTAACGATACAAGTTTAAAACGATTTTTAAAAGAGGTTGATTTTAGAGTTAAAATTTCCAATAATTCAATTCTTAAGTTATTTTACACCTCTAAAAACAATGAGTTAATTTTTTCTGAAAATATATGGGATGCCTACATTCTCATTCTAATATTTGATACCAAAATTAGATTTGGAATGGCTGAGTTTTATTTACAGAAAGCAGTCAAGAAGATAACGGATGTACTCAACAAATAATAGCATAGAAAAATAAATACTCCTTAATTAACTTAATAATTAGTGATACAAAATCAATTTAGGATTTTACTTTTTTTTTATATAAATTATAAAATGCAACTTAAAATATTTTTTTTCATAATTTAAACTAAAACTAAATATGTGAAATTACTTATGACAAAATCAGAAGATGGATTAAAAGAAGCTTTTGCTGGCGAATCTCAAGCTAATAGAAAGTATTTAGCTTTCGCAAAAAAAGCAGAACAAGAAGGTTATCCTGGTGTGGCACGGCTATTCCATGCCGCTGCTGCTGCCGAAACTGTGCATGCACACAATCATTTACGCGTCTTAGGAGGAATTAAGACGACAGCAGAAAATCTAAAAGAAGCGATTGAAGGTGAATTTTACGAATTCACTACTATGTATCCTGAATTCATTGACAATGCCAAATCAGAAGGAGAAAAAAACGCAGAGAGAACGTTTAACTACGCTAATGATGTGGAAAAAATACACCATGAACTCTACAAGAAAGCTTTAGAATTAGTTGAAAACGGTAAAGATTTAGAAGTAAAACCTATGTATGTGTGTTCTGTATGTGGATACACACACGAAGGAGAACCTCCAGAAACATGTCCAGTTTGTAAATCTCCAAAAAAAGTATTTAATAAAATTGATTAAGTTTTAATCAACATTTTTTTTATTTGTTCTAAAAATTCCAAGGTTTATAGCCATCTTGGATTTTATTGAAGTAATTATCAATCGAGAAATCTAAGTCCTTTTCAGCCCTTCTTAATGCACCCATGTTAGCACCGTTAAAATAATACGCTAAAAGTAAGTTTGATACGTTTCGATCTCCTAAGGAAAATAGAGTTTGTAATCTCGCGTTATTAATGATCTTTTTTGGATCTTTAAATTTAATTTTAATTGAGGAAATCTTATTTAACTCTCGTTTTAAAGTAGTAAATTTCAATCTGAAGTTACTGAGGTTTCCTGTTAAATAAAAATAGCATTGAAACTCATATGGCGTATTAAGCTTAGGGATAAAAGGATTTACGTTAACTCTTAGTGTGTTCTCCTTGAATCCAATTTTTTCAATTGATCGAAATAATTTTATAATTTCTTCGATGTCCTCATCAGTTTCGTTGGGTAAACCTATAAGAAAGTAAAACTTCGCGTTTTTTATTTTAGATGCTTTTATTAAGCTCAAGGTTTCTAAGATCTTATCGTTGGTAATTTTTTTTCCTAAATCAAATCTTAACGATTCTGTTCCAGTTTCAGGAGCTATCGTTATTGTCTTCACACCACTTCTTTCCAGAAGTTGAATAATTTTAGGCGTGATATGTTCAATCCTTATGGAAGGGATACTAAATGTTTTACCTACATCGAGAATAAATTCACAGATTTCAGAAAATTTGGGATGCGAAGATACGCATGATCCTATAAGACTAATTTTTTCGAAATCCGAATATTCCATACCTGCTTCAATTGCTTTAATTATCTCGTTGTAGCTCTTGTTTCGAAAAGGAGAATTATGAAAAGAAGATATACAAAATTTACATTGATAAGGACAGCCTCTATTAACCTCAATGAAATAATTTTCTTCAAAAATTTTTTTATCACTCTCACGTTTAGATAGTAATTGATACGCGGGTGTAGGTGACTTATCTAAATCTTTTAATATTACACGTTTTGTTTTATTATTAAGAATCGGTATATAAATCCCTTCAATATTCTTTATCTTATCAAGAAGTGTTTCAAAACTATTATTATTTGATTTATTTTTTAAATAAACACCTAGGAAGTTATTTAAATTTGGCTCAGCGTCTCCAATAAAAAAAAGATCAAAAATACTACTTAACGGTAATGGATTAGAAGTTATAGCAGGTCCACCACCAATTATTAGGGGGTACTCATCTGAGCCGCGAGAAAATTCTCCATGTCGTTTCTCGGTTTCTAAGGGAATTTCTGCTTTCTCTAAAATCCAAAGAATATTCTTAAAATCATTTTCATAGTGAGCAGAGAATCCTAATATATCAAAATCTTTAGGTAAAATTTTATTTTCAATACTTCGAAGATGGTTAATGGAAGAAAAATCTTTAGATGCTGGAAATTTTATATTTTCAGGAAGGCAAATACGTTCACATACATATTTTTCTTTTGAATTGATTATGTGATAAAGCAATCTAATTGAATAAGAAGACATTCCCAAGTTATAGTGATTTGGATATATTAGACCAAAAGTTAAGTCAACATTTCTCCAATCTTTGATAATTGAGCTTTCTTTATACATACAGAAAAACCATAACTTTATTGGATCTCTAAGAGAGTTATTATTAGATGATTATTCTTCTTGTAATCTTTTGATTTCTTCTACTATTAAGGGTAAAATTGTTCCAGTTTTATGACGAATTACAACCGTAGCTTTCTCGTCTAAGTCAGTCGGTTGGTCGTTTACAATAATTAAATCTCCCTTTTCCCTTAGCGTGTAAAGTGGTAAATCACACACAGGGGCAACCGAGAGAGAAGAACCCGCGATTAACATAACATCTGCTTTTTGAGCTAAAGCTTGAGATTGATACTTCTCAAACCGAGGTAACCCTTCTCCAAACAATACGACTGAAGGTTTGAGAGGGGAAGCGCAATACTCACAAGATGGGCCATGTTTCTTTTCTCTCTTCATTTTTCGAATAATCTGTTCTTTTGTGTAAGAAGCTTTGCAACCTAAGCAACTAAACCTATTGATATTACCGTGTACTTCGTAAACAATTACAGAACCCGCTTTTTGATGAAGTTCATCAATATTTTGAGTGATCACAGCTTTAATTAAATCCATCTTCTCCAACTCTGCAAGAGCATAATGTCCTGGATTTGGTTTTGCTTTAAATAGGTTTGGGGCGATTTTCTGTGCCATTTCCCAGAATTTAGCGGGATTTTTTAAAAAAGCCTCGATATTACCATAAATTTCAGGTTTATATTTTTCCCAGATGCCTCCTTCGCTCCTAAAATCCGGTATTCCCGACTCTGTAGAGACTCCTGCCCCAGTTAAGGCAATTGCTTCTTTTGAATTCAATAACAGTTCTGCTGCGTGCTGTATTTTCTTCTTCTCAAGTAATTTTAAGATTTTCATGTAATTTGATGGAAAATTTTATTGTAAAGATTGATTTTAACTAAATATCTCTTAGTTTTAAGCTATTTTTATTATATTTATTGAAATTATTAAAAGTTAATTGTTATATAGGTACAGAAAAATTAAAAATTCCTAAAATTGAAATAATCCTTAAAGTTCTACTATTTAAATTTGTACTATTCGAAAGTAATTAATATTTTTATAAATATGAAATATTAAAGGAATAGTCTTATTATCTAATTACTATTTTCACAGCGATTTTTTCTATGATAACAGGTTTTGCAATCATTTTGGATGAGGAAGTATTATATGTTTCTAATTCTAATAAATACCCCTCGTTTGAAATCGTGCTTTTTGTGGAAAAATTAATTAGTAGTCTTAATCCAACAAATTATTGGCGATTAACGGATATTTTTTTTGAAGGCGAAACTGGTAAGGAACGGATGATTATTAAACAAATCGTTACAGAAAACAACCAAAACCTGTTCTATTGCATTACTGGCGACTTTCCATCTAGTTCTAAAGAAGTCTCTAAATTAATGGATGAATATATTGAAAAAGTTACTGCAAATTATGAAACAGCAGAAAAAATCAAAAATGTTTCTAATCACTCAGAGTTCTCAAAAGTAATTAAATTAATTACTGGATATTTATGGGATAAATATCGAGACCCCATAGAAGATGAAATTATCGATGTAAAATGTTCCGATATGGAAAATAAGATAATTTATTGCGGTATTTCCGCTCAGGGATTACCTATTATTTCTCAATTGTATGATAAAACGCTTTTAAATAATTTTCATAGAGAAATTACTAATGAGAATGTCGAATTATTCACTTCTAGTATCTCAGCTAAACTAGCAACAATCGTAATGAACACTCAAATCCGAGCTAAAACAAACATTAAAGAGGTTCATTTTAACGATTTAGGAGACCATGGTTGCAAGAAAATAATTCTTTGCAGTCCTATCAATGAATATTCCTTAGATTTCATCGCTTCGGGAGACGTCGTTAAAATTAAAGGAATTTTTAAACAATTAGAAGAAATTATTGCTCAAGAACAGATTTTAAGATATGAATTTGAGGGGGATTTAAAACCCTTTAGGTATTTGAAAAATCAACTTAATGAGTTTTTGAACAATAATTTCTAAAAAAAATGCTTCTTTTACGTACTTATGAATTTTGATTATGTAGTAGGAAGAGGTAGAATTACATTATCATCGAACATATGGTATTTTATTACAGATTAATGTTTTTTAATTAGAAATTAATTATCGACTAAAATTAAAAAATGTAAATGTTTAAATTTAAATCAAAATTCAGCATGTAAAACATGTTTCTAACTTATTCTTGTCTGGATTTTAGCACTATTATCACTATATCTCCTACATACTTCGCTGTAACCGCAATCAACAACAACATAATTATTAAAATGGGAAATGTACTTAAAGTTGTCAAAAATGGAGAATATGGAGTGAACATGACAGAGAAAAATGTCATAAAGAGAAATCCAGCTGCTATTACGCAGATAAAAATCACTATTTCTTTTATAATCTGTATTATTGATGGAGCTTCGATTTTTTTACACCCTTTTGTTTAAAATTTGTTGTTTTTGTTAATTTCTGATCATTTTTAAATTTTGATTATATTAACCTATATTAAAGAAAATCTTATTAAACGATTAATGAGATTTTTAAGTCTCATTAAATTTAATAAACTTATAAATACAGTTATAACAAGTAAGTGTACAGAAGAAGGTTGCGAAAAATACTTAGAAATTCCAGAATTAATAGGAGGAAGTGCAAATGAAACTTAAGAAAGCTGTTATCATAGCTGCTGGAAAGGGTACACGCCTCGATCCAATAACATCTACGATCCCAAAACCAATGATTCCTATTGGCGGTAAACCACTATTAGAGCATTCTATTTTAAGTCTTAAGGAAGTTGGGATAACCGAAATCCTAATAATCGTTGGTTACAGAGAAGATTTAATAAAGGATTATTTCGGGGATGGTCTTACTAATTTTAATGTCAAAATAGAATATATTTCTCAAATAGAACACTTGGGTACTGCTCACGCTGTTGGTTTTGCGAAGGATTTCGTAGGAGAGGATAACTTCTTACTAATGTATGGAGATATACTCACAGATCCTAAGGTATATAAAGAAATTACTATTAAATTCGAAAAAGATCTAACAGAAGGATTAATTTCTTTATTCGAAGTCAGCAATCCACAAGAATACGGGGTAATTTCACTGGACTCTGATGGTTACGTAGAAAAAATTACTGAGAAACCTTCCGTTGATTTAAATTTAGGAAATTTAGCAAATGCGGGAATTTTTATCTTTAGTCCTCTGATATTTGAAGCTATAGAAAAAACAAAACTATCCATAAGGAAAGAATACGAATTCACTGACTCTATGGGGATTCTAATTTACGAATTAAGAGGGAAAATTAAAGGATATGTTATAAAGAATACTTTTTGGAGTGATATAGGATTACCTTGGCATATTTTGGATGCGAATAAATTTCTTTTGAATAATATAAAACCCGATATTAAGGGGAAAATCGAAGAGAATGTAAAAATTTCTGGTAATGTTATCATAGGAGAGAATACTTTAATTAGATCTGGATCATATATTATAGGTCCTTGCTATATAGGAGAAAATTCTTTAATTGGACCGAACGCGACTATACGACCTTTTACATCTATAGGGAATGATTGTCATGTTGGAATGTCTGAGATTAAGAATTCGGTGATTTTTTCAAATACCGCCATTCCTCATTTCAATTATATTGGAGATTCAATTATTTGCGAAAATGTTAATCTCGGAGCTGGTACCAAAATATCTAACTTGAGGTTCGATAATAAAAATATAAGTATGAACATTAATGAAAAAATAATTGATTCTGGGAGACGGAAATTTGGTGCTATAATTGGACCAAATTCGCAGACAGGAATTAATTCTAGCGTAATGTGTGGTAAGAAAATAGGGGAAGGATCTATAATTGGAGCGCACACAATGGTGAATGAAGATGTACCTGCGAATACTTTATATTATCAAGATAAAAATGGAATAACGAAAAAGAGTAAAAGTAGTTAATTTAGCTATTTCGCAAATTTTTTATTCAGAAACTTCTTCTGTTGAACTGTCCTCTATAGGTTCAGCGTTCTCTATTTTCTCTTCGGGTTTAGGACTACTCCTATTAGTTCGAGTAAGCTTCTTAACATTTATTCTCTCAGTTCTTTTTATATCGCTTTTTCTAGACCGTTTAACTTCAACTTCAACAACTTCAAAGTCTTCGTCTTTTGTGATATAAACAGTATCTTCTCCACCTTCAGGAACGCTGATTAATTTGCATTTTATTATCCTGCAGTTTGATAAAGGATATATTGTTTTAGCAATTCTAAGAATTTGGTTAGAAAATTCGGAGTAAATCATTCCAGTAATAAATTTTTCGTGATTGAGAGTATTAGCAAATTCTTTTAGAATTTCTCTCATGATTTTTCTAATAACGATTTGTTGTGAACTACGAGCTCTTTTTATTGTGGTGCAAATTATTGTAAGTCGGAAAACGTAATTATCTTTAGTTGGTAAATTTATTATAGTCTGGATTTTAGAACTCCCTCTTCCTATTAACGATCTAATGTAATCATTCGTATATGTATGACCTAAGAACATAGATTGCGCTTGTTTTGATTCGGGATTTGCTTGAACCACTTTGAATTTTAACTTTAGACTAATATCGTCGTATCTGTTCGTAAAATCGTACAATAGAGTTTCGATAGTTCTTCCAATAATATTATTTTCCATCCCAATTATTTCTCCTATAGGTTTGAAGTTGAAACTTTTTGGAGAAATGACGGTATACCAATCCTTATCTTTAAACGATACTCTTCTTAACTTTGGACCCTTTTTCTTTGCTTTTTGACTCATGGTTTAATTTTACCTCATTACAATGGTTCGTATTTTCTCTGGATCGTATTTGAAATCAGGTTCGAGCTGTTTTTTTTTCTTATAATATTTAATTAGTCTGTAAATTTTACTTTCTGTGCGTTGTAACCCCTTTTTCGATTCTAGGTCCTTATGATTTGACTCTAAATGTTTTCTTAGAGTAAGCGCTTTTTTCACTAAATTTGTTAAATCCTCCGGAAGAGGAGTTACAATCTCATTTTCTTTTAGAATTTGATTAATAGATTTGCCGGTAACTACTTTTACTAAAGGAACACCATGGGAATCCCTTAAAATCACACCAATTAACGACTGAGAAAAACCTTTTCTCGCCAGTTTGACAACTTCATTTTCTACTTCTTGAGAAGAAAGTTCCACCCACTCTGGTTTTTCCAGTCTAGCTGGACGAGTGCTTCCAGATTTCCCTTTCTTTCTTGAGTGCATTCGAGCCATTTTTTGCGTCCCAGTTTATGAAATAATTAATAAATATAATTTTATTGATGAACATTATAAAGAATCATATAAATTAAAATTTTTGAATTTGACTACTAAAACCGTATTAATCTAAATAAATCATAGGAAATTATTGTAATTATGGAAAAGGAAAAAGAAACGATTTATTTCATTACTGGTAATAATAGTAAATTTAAAGAAATTCAAAAATTGTTCCAAAAGGAAGATCTATCTTACGAATTAAAGCAAAACACAATTAAGACTACCGAGATTCAAGCGTCTAGCATTAAAGAAGTAGCTATATTTAAATTAAATAGCGTTAGAGGAAAGATGAATAGTTCTTTTTTTATAGAAGATGCTGGATTTTTTGTTGACGTACCTCTTAATGGTTTTCCTGGAGTATATTCAAAATTTGTATTAAATACTATCGGAAATAAGGGTATTTTGGATCTTATTAAAGATTATAGTGACACTAAAGCTCATTTTAAAGCTGTCATTGTTCTCTACTATCAACCTAATAATGAAATCCTGATATTTGAGGGAGTTGTAGAAGGGAGAGTAGCAGAAAATATTAGAGGTAGGGGAGGTTTTGGATTTGATCCCAT
Source organism: Promethearchaeota archaeon (assembly GCA_016839745.1). Taxonomy (GTDB): domain Archaea; phylum Asgardarchaeota; class Lokiarchaeia; order Sigyniarchaeales; family SOKP01; genus SOKP01. The sequence goes on along the minus strand of JAEOTS010000069.1, from coordinate 3,268 downwards.
CTTTATTCCTAAAGAATTTCCAAATAGAACCTTCGCAGAATTAACTGTTGAAGAAAAAAATTCCGTCTCACATAGGGGAAAAGCTTGGAGAAAATTGGTTAGATATTTGAAAGAAATCCGATAGCAATTCTCAAAATGTTTGACGGAATATATCCATTACAGATTGCCTGCTTAATTTTATTAGGATCACATATATCCCTAGAATTCCAAAGAAGATTGAAAGGGAGAATACCCTAAATAAAACATCAACAGGAATTGAAAATACAATTGGCATTTCAGTTATAAGACCCAGATTTGTCTCCATCAAATAGGCACAATATGTACCTATAATTGTTCCCATCGTCCCACTACTTAACATAATAATCAAACTCTCTATTAAAAAAAGATTTCTAACGTTTCTGGTTTTCATACCCATTGATCTTAAAATGCCTATTTCAAATTTCCTCTCCAACATTATTGCGTACATTGTGCTGACTAAACCAAAGATAGCAATTACTATCGCAAACCATAAAATCACTTCCATTAACGCACTCTGCCTATCAAATGTTTCTTGCATTAACTTAACTTTAGTTATAGCATCGTCAAGAAAAAATTCTTTATCTCTTACTAAATCTTGTATGTCTTCTTTAGTTGTTTCAATTGTTTGTTCAGAATCGTCGATAAGCTTAATGAAAGCTTTATCTACAACCATATCAGCACCCCAAGGATTTTCAATGTCCATTAAACGAATATAGTTATCTAGAGAGACAATTATTCCTCCACCCTCTGCAGTAACTTCAGAGGTTCTAAAGTTGTAATATCCTGGCATTCCGCCTGAAATGCCAACAACGCGGAATTGTATGGGAACACCTTGGTCTTCTTCAATTTTAGGATCGTAGAATGTTAAACGGATATATTCTCCAACATCGCTTACTCCAAAAACTGTAGCAAGAGATTTTGCAATTATACAAGTGTTATTTTCCTTAAAGAGTTGGGTAAAAGAATAATTAAAACCGCTCTGAGGGCTACTCCAAATCATTAAATTTTTATCCATTAGTTTATAATAATTTTCGTCAATTCCTATAAATCCTATCTCGACTTCATCTATAGCAGAAGTATCACCAGCAGTTACTTGGTATTTTTCTTCCGCTTGTTCTGTGTAAAATTCGAATATATTTAAGAATGCTTCGTTGATTGATTCTTCATCGAAACCTCCTCCACTTTGACTAAAATCAAAAAGTACAGATAAAACGGAGGTTATATCAAACATATTATATAAAGATAGTGTTGCTTGTTCTATTCCATTAATTGACATAAGTTCTTGAAATAAATCATATGTTATTGCATCGTTATCGGGATCTAGTCCTTGATTTATTAAGACTAAATCAGAGCCATACTGAAACTTTAAATTTGTTGCCAAATTTTTTGATTCCATTTCTGTGACGCTTGTTATAAAGAAAATAAAAGAAAAACTAATAGCGAACATCACAATTGTGCTAGTATTTCGTCTTCTATTTCTTTTTAGGGATATTTTTATGATAGGAGCATATTTTTTAATAAATGGCGAGATAGCACCTATCAATAAGCTTTGAATAAGAGGAATAATTCCTACTGATGCAAACACCATTCCAATTAAAATTGCTGCAATTAGGCCAATAAACAAACCTGCTATCATCATCATTTCTCCCGAAACAAATATGCTTGGTAATAGAATGAAAACGAGCATACCTATTGTAGCAAGAGAGCTCCCAATTAAAAAATTTCTTACATTCATACTTCCCTCTTTTTTAACCTCCCAACCTTCTTCCTTTTTATGAAATGGTGTGATGGATTTAATTATATCAAGTTTAGCTGTTTTAAGAGCTGGAAATAAAGATATAACTAAAGACACTACTGAACCTATTGAAAAAGCTAAAATAACTGTAAATGGTTGTATTACATACTCCATATCTTGGATCGGAAAATCAGTCAAAATGAATAATGTATTCACTATTGGGGGTGTTCCAATAAGCCCTATAATAATACCGATAATTGAACCAACAACGCCAATAAACACACCTTCAAAAATTACCATTTTGACAGGGAACATTTTTTTCCCTCCTACAACCCTTAAGATACCATATTCTCTTATTCTTTCTTCCGTGGAAGTGGACAGAATTGAGTTAATTAAAATACCTGTAATGAGCATCGATATTATGGTAATAAACCAAAATATAATAGTCATACCTATAACCATAAATTGTTGAGCAGTTATTTCTTCTAATTTTGCCATTGAAACGGTGTATTCATTTGGATCTAACCTTTGCTGAATACGAGTACCAATTTCTCTTATTTTTCTTTTAGTTAAATCGATGTCACTTACAACATATATAGATTGTGGGTTCTCAATTGTACCCATGACTAAATTTATCTCTCCTTCTTTACCTAAAAATAATTGAGTTTGTTCTAAATTAAGAATAATCAATGCGTTTTCTAATTCTGTAAATTTTAAGTCTTGTTGACAAATTGCTACTACTTCAACATCTAAATCGTGGTTTTGATAACTTAAATGCACTAGATCTCCTATGGTAATATTTAACAATTCTGCTACTTTCCATAAAATAACACACTCTCCTAAGTCTGGTTCATTTGTATATATTTCTCCTGTTTCGATACCGTATTGATCGACTATGTTTAAATCTCCCATATTTCCGTTGCTCGCTTCTTTAATAAAATCTATACCATAGACTTGTAGGGAGCCATTCGCGTCTGTGTTGTAAGAAGAAACCTTAACAAGCATCATTATTCTAGGAAATAGCTCTTCTACCCCTTCAATACTAACTAGTTGATTATCTATTATAGATTCATTAAAGAATGTGTCATAATTTAGATCAGTCTTGGCTTTTTGAGATATGATAATATCAGAGCTCCCAGTTGTGCTTGTAATTACATTCATATAGTTATACGACATCGAATCATTGACCATCCCTATAGCAGTTAATAGAATTATTGACACTGTTATTCCTCCTATGGCAAATATCGCTTTTGCACGATCTTTTTTAATGTTCACCCAAGTTTGCCTTAAGAACTGCAATCTAATTTTTATTCTTAACCTATATAATAAATTCTGTAAACTCAATTTTTCACGCTTTTCTTACTTATTTTTTTAAGAATCTAATATGCTGAATTTCTTCTTCTTTGGTTCATATTTTCTTAGAAATATACCCTCTTTATTTAAGATATTTTGGACTTCTTCTTTTTCTCGCCTAACTAATCTAACTCCCTTACAATTTTTGTTTTTACAATAATA
>JAEOTS010000068.1 GCA_016839745.1 Promethearchaeota archaeon | reverse complement strand
TTTAGAAAAGAACTTCCCGAAACTTTAGTAGGTAAAGTTTTAAGAAAAGATCTGAAAGATATTGAGGCTCGAAAACGGGGAGAAGAAGTTTAACATTTTTTAATTTTATTTATTTTAATGCGCTTACGATTCCAATTGGTCCACTATTTGCATAAATCACATCATTAAATCGATTTTGGGTTAATAAATTAACCCAAAAATGAGGATTTTTATAACGAAATGTAAATAAGCCATTGTAAATAAATGTGAACAGGTTTCTTTTATGAAATTCCGTAATAAATAACCACCCATTTGGTTTTAGTACCCTATAGATTTCTGAGAGTGCTTTTTCTTTATCTGGAATTTCATGTATCACATATGAGACATTTACAACATCAAAAGAGTGATTTTCAAATGGAATTTCAGTGATTGACCCATATTTAAAGGTAGTATTGGAAGAGACATTCTCGATTCGTGCATTGGTTCGCACCTTTTCTAACGAGTTGCCTGATATTGCATTGTTAAATATATCAATCCCAAAGATCTGTCCGCCATTTTTTAGGTTTTTTGCAAATTGGATAGCACATCTCCCTGAGCCACATCCAATATCTAAAATTTTGGGATTTTTGAGTTCGAGTATCTCCTTGCAATTAACCGTGGGGTGTGATCTATTGTTATCCGTTCTTATATTTATTGCAAATAAACCTAGTGTAGGCCAAAGAAAAACCATTAAACCCAAAATACCAAATATGCTAAAAATTATTCTTAAAAAGCCGGATAGAATAAAACTATATATAAAAATAAGCAAAGCAATAGATCCGAAAATTAATCCAAAAATCATAATATTCTTATGATACCAGCCATAGTTTACTTTTTCATTCATTTCTCATCAACTTGGGGTAATTTTGTGATTTTGGTTGTTTTTTATAAATTCAATCGCTTCCCAGTATCTTGTCCATTCTTCAATTGAAGTACAATGAAAACCTGTAGAAATACAATATTTTTTTCGTTGAATTTTTTTCCCCATCTTTAAAATCACTTTTAATCCATTCTAAGTGACTATAACAGATCAACACATATAAATGTTTTTGTGTCGATGACATTTCGTCAGTTTTAAATATTATATCTTCTATTATTTAATTAATGTCTTGGAAAGATAAGAAAGATACATTTTTACAAGTATTGAAGCAAACAGGGTTAAATCACAATGAAGCTACGATTTATTTTGAACTAATCAAACACGGAATTAAGGGGACTACAGCCTATGATTTAGATCGTCATTTTCCAGAAATTAAACGGACAACCATTTATTCAATTCTACGAAAATTGATATCACTTGGACGTATTCAAGAATCTAACTCTTCAGAATCACCTAATAAAGCTACAATATTTACTGCTATAGAACCAAAAGAATATTTTGATAGACTTATTTCTGAGAAACAGGAAGAATTGGATTTTTTTATAAATCTCAAGGAAAATAATGCTGATTTTTTCGACATCGTATATTCAAGCGGATTAGAATATACAATTGATGAAGTTGATGAGTTCATTCAGCCATACCTAAAACCATTGATAAATAGTAGATGGATTATCTCATCTTATTATGTGAAAGAAGATGTGCCCGTATTTGGGTATTCTCTATTCGATACAATGTCAAATCCACCAATGTACACGGTTTATGATATTATGCTGAATCCACCCGAGTTCAAATTACTCAGGGAAAATAGCTTCCATTTATTCCAATTTAATTTTGATATCGAACACGATAAAAATGCATATAATTTTTTTATCGAGAGTTTAAAGAAGCAGACAAATCAAATAATTTCATTCTTTAGTGATATCGAAGAATTTACTTATGAAGAAAAACCAATAAATATCTTTGATATTAATTTTGATGGTTTAAATCTGAAAATTAAGAAAAAGGATCTTGGAAAGATTTTCGATAATATCAAAAGCAAAATTAGAGGATACTGGATTGGAAATGAAGAATTAATGCATTTGAATACTGATTTTGAAATCAACGCCGACTTCTTAGAATCAGAAGACCAGATTGAAGTATGGAAAGCTGTATTGATTCCTTTAAACAATAAAGTCTTTTTTCTTTGGTCAGAATCAATAGAACTCTTACAAATGATGGCAGCACCAATATTTGATATTGAGGAAATACCAAGTAAAAGTAAGAAGTGATTATATAGTGGAAAATAATAGTAGTTCATTATATGCAGTTATTAGGAAATATGCGTTAGCAAATTCAGAACAAGATGATATCCATGGTTTTCCTCATACCCAAAGAGTTTATAATCAGTGCATCAAAATAGGTGAAATTTTAGATGCCGATTTAAAGATTCTAAAAACTGCTGCTCTGTTACATGATATTGGAAGAAGAAATGAAAATTTTGACCAAGATAAACGAAATCATGCCGAAATTTCATCCGATTTAACCAGAAATTACCTTAACTCTCTTGGCACTAGATATTCTCAAAAAGAGGTTGATAATATAATCCATTGCATTCGGGCTCACTCATTTTCTAATGACATGGAACCTAAAACTCTCGAAGCTAAAATATTGTCCGACGCAGATAAATTGGATGCGATTGGGGCGATCGGCTTATATAGAACTATAGGAT
>JAEOTS010000067.1 GCA_016839745.1 Promethearchaeota archaeon | reverse complement strand
ATTTATCGATTAACTTTTTGATTAATATTTCCGTATGAGATATTTTACCGAGCGGTGCTCCAAATTCTTTAGAGTGTAGTAACCCATCATGTTTCTCACTTTTGTAATTCAATTGAACAAATGGTCGAGGAAATATTGAGTCGTCGTTCCAGAAAACATCGTCAACAAACGGTTTATTATGTTCAGCAAATATGTTTGTTCTTACGGGTATTTCTCGGTCGTAGTCTTGTGCTTCTACAAGAAGCGTTTTTGCGTATTTTGAAGCTTTGTAAGCGAAAGAAACTCCAGAAATTCCAGCACCAATAACAATAAAATCATACATAAAGTCCCAAAATCATTAACCATAAAAAAAGGTTTTTTTATTTTTCCGAATCTTAGTAGTGTGGTTTAAATGATATTTTGAATTGCCCTTGTTATCTTCTCTAAGTTAACTTCAGCCATTCCAAGAGGGACGGAAGATTCGTATAAAATTACGACTAATAACGGATCTAATTTCCAAGGAATATTAATAATTCTGGAGAATACTTTTTCGTTGTTTTCTAAACTATAGAAGGTCATAGAATATTCATTTGCGACAATATGTCTAATTTCTAATTCCTTTAGTGAAGATAAGAGAATATCATATGGTAGGGACGAAAAAATTACTTTTCCGTTTATAGAAAATAAAGCAGCTCCTAGGATTTCATTTTCGAGCGTTAATTTGTTAAATAAATCTATAATTTTTTTATATAAAGGCTGACTTGAAACTAATTCCTCCTCTCCAGTAATAATTGAATCAATCTTTGTATCAAATTCGGAGTTTTCAATCACCTCATAGGATTCGGTTTCATTATTCTCTAGAAATTCTTTAAATTCTTGAACTATGCTCGTTAACCTAGATTCTATAAATAATAGATTAGCGCTTGTATCTGCTAAGATAGCATAAATATAATCTCCCTCTACTTTAAAAGCTATCCTAAAACCACCCATTTCGAGAATTTCTGGTGTTTCTTTAGATATGACACTCTCAGAAAACGAAAAAATTGCTGAAAAAAAAGGTGTTATCAAATTTGGTTCAATACTCTCAAAATCTTTTGTGATGTTTCGGCTGTATAAGCAAGCTCCTGCCTTGTTTAGGATAAAAAGCGAGTGTATCTTCATCTTAACCTATATTGAAATATAATTACAGAAAGATAAAAGAAATTTACTCTTTTAAGTATTTTTAAAAGATTAAAATTGACTTTCTAAGGTTAGTTTATCAAAATATACTATAACTTTCTCATTTAATGAAAGAAGTTAGAAAAAAATTTTTTTATAATCATGATCTTTAAATAGAAGGGTTAATGTTCATAATTATGAAAGTTGTGTGCTAGTGATAAACTATCTCACATCCTTAAAAAAAAGTAAAAATTGAATAAACATGACTGAAAACATAGTCAAATTTAATTTTACGGACTTTATTCAATATTTAAAACCTCCCTCATTAGTTCTAATCACTTTTATTATAATCCCTAAACAGATTTGAATCTATAATTTTCTATATTTTTTGTCTTATGAGAATGTTTGCTAATAAGATTTTAAAAAAAAAAGGGGAGTTGAGAGATGAGCTTCCAGCTCAACTATTTTAATCTTCTGGATCTTCTTATGGAAGAACTGTTATATATATACTGCCGGTCTCTTCACTGAATTGTACACCTTCATATATATACTTCAATGTTGCCCCAGAATTCAGCTCATAGCAACCTGGAGAAGTATATTCTTGCTTGCCCGCGGGATTTAGATCAGTAGAGATATAAAAGACTAATTTTGCTTCCTCCCCAGGATTAAGGTCACCGATTTCCCATGTCAAGAACACTTTCTTCGATTTTCCTCTAGTTGTGAATGATACGAATGTTCCAGGCGTAATCCAAGGTATTCTCCAAGGTTCATAGATTTCGAGCTCAGCACCTAATCTGTCCTTGACTACGGCACCGCATATAGGGCCTTGGAAGTTATTTGTGAGTTTAATTACGACCGTCCATACGGTTTTTGTTTTCTGTGTAATCGTTGTGGATCCACACACAGACTTGGTAAAACACACGCAGCCAGTATCAGATGATTCTGATTCTGTGTTAATTTCTACATCAGATTCAGATGATTCTGGTTCTGTGTTAAGTTCTACATCAGATACAGATGCTAATGGTTCTGTATTATGCCCGGTACTAGAGTTAGATATTGTTATTGCTAGGTTACTTATAATCAGTAGACTAGCTAGGAAGAAGATTACATAAGATATTTTTCTTTTCATTTTATCAACATCCTTAACTTTAAATTAGATAAATTATTTTTTCATAGATTTCCCATTTGGTAAAAAAAAAAAATTTTTACCAAATAATTTGCATAGAAAGATTTGGCATAATAACTTTTAAATCTTTGTTTAATTTTCAAAGAAGAGAATTTCTTTTTAATAAAAAAATAATATATGATATATAATAAAACACCTTTCTAATTATTTAAAACTTAAAATTCGAACCGAAAGATCCAAGTTAATAGAACATTATAACATTTTGCTAATCTTAGTATTGAAATTTGATAAACTAACCTTAGAAAGTCAAATTTAATTAAAATATAACTTTCTCATTTGATGAAAGAAATTAAAATATATTTTTTTTTATAATCATGATCTTTAAATAGAAAGGTTAATGTTCGTAATTAGGAAAGTTGTGTGATCGTGCGGAACTATCTCACAGCTTTAAAACCACATAAAAATGGAAGAAACATGACAGAAAACGATTTAAATAAAATTCGGCTAAAAAAAGCTGAAATGCTGTTAAAAACCCAATCTATGCCAACTGAAATAGTTAAAATTCATTCGGCTCAAGAATTTAATCAACTTAAAACGGATTTCCCAGACAAGATATTAATAATAGATTTCTGGGCAGTATGGTGCTCACCATGTATGATGTTCGCTCCTGTTTTCGAAAAAATTCAAAAGGAACTTTACCAAGAATTTATCTTTGTTAAGGTAAATGTAGACGAAGTGGGTGCTATAGCTCAAGAGTATAGAATAACGGGAATTCCAACGACGCTGTTTATTAAAAATAATAAAGTTATACATAAAGTAGTTGGCGCCGTAAATGAAGAATATTTAAGGAGAGTTTTAGAAAAGTTAAGATCGTTTACTTAATTTATTTTTAATTTTTAATTTTATATTCAATTATTTGGTGTAAATCTTTGGAAAGTATATCAAAACAGCTAAAAAAAATGGTTGACGAGAATAAAGTATTCAAAAGCGGAAAGCTATTAAAATGTATATTAGGACTTAACGTCATAGAATCGAATGTCTTTTCGTATATACTAAAAAACGACGATGTGACTACTATAGAATTAACTGAAGTATTTGAAAAAGATCGTAGCTCAATTCAAAGAGCTCTGATAAAACTTAATGATCTTGGAGTTATTGAAAAAAATTCAATATCGTTAAAAGAATTCAGCGAAAAGGATGGGGCTGGAGAAACAAATAAACGAGGATATCTATATGTATACGGGGCAAAAAATCTAGACATGATTAAACAGCAACTTCGTGATCTTCTTGACAGCTGGTACAATTCGATGTCTGGTTACATTGATAATATTGATAGTATTTTCGATTGCTATGAAAAAAATGGAGAACTTTGTTAATTATCAAGATTCTTAATCTGTTTCTGCATCTCGTTCCATAATGCTACTCGTTTAATAACGGGTTTTCCTTCTATTATTAATCCTCTAGAAATACCAAATCTTTCAATTATATTTCGATTATTAGTTTCGATGATATTGAGTTTATTTTTAAGGCTTTCTTTCGTATTTTTTTTAAGATCGTCAATCATAAGTTTAGACCACGGGCATTGGCAATTAAAAAAAGCAGTTATTCTTGCATCATTATTATCTTTAAAGGATTCGTATTTGGGATAAATAAGTTTTGGTGTGATATTTGCTCCCAAGTCTAAGTGTAGAAGAACTCGGCTTCCGTCTCTTTCGATCTCTTTAAATCCGAATTGCTCAAAAAAAGTTAACGGCAAATAATTTATTGAAGTTCCACACCACCTATCTCCATCATATGCAAGAACGCTTGTTCCACCAATTCTTTTCGCTCTATTAATAAGAAATTCAATTAGAGCCTTTCCAACTCCCTTACCCCAAAAAGGTGGTAAAATCCACATACAATTAATGAAAAGCGATTTTTTACCTTTAATCGGTTCAAGTGCGTATTCTATAGGAACACATTCCAATAAACCCAGAGGTACTTGGCCCCTTATAGCTAGATCAGAGTGAAGCATCTTACCTACCCATTTATAATGAATTTTTTCTGATTTCGGTTTTTCAAGTGCTACAAATATTTCGAGTCCCATTTCCATCATATCTTTAATCCAACTAATACGATCACCCATACCGTCTTGCATTGCAGCTATACTTTCCTTACCTACACTAGGATCAAGACAAATGGCGGGAATAAAGTCTAGTTCAGTTTCTGTTATCTTTTTAACTCTCATAATTTTTAATTTATATTACTGTCAGTAAAAAATTCTGTTTAAATAATAAATAAACTTTTACTAAGTTAATTTGTACTCAGTTATTATCGATTTTTATAGTGGATATTAAAGAAAAAAAAAGAAATTAGAATGGCAAAATTATTAATGTTACATTTAATAATATGCCAAGCAAAATAGCAACGATAACATAGAGTATAAAAGCCACGATTGTTACTGCTATTGCGCCAAAGATTCCTGTATGATGACGGGCACTTATTATCAACCACGCTACAATTAAAACAATTATCCATGCCACCAAACCACTTAGGAACAAAAATGTTAGAGCATAAATAACCGTTATTACGAAAGAAGTTAAAAGTACTGATCCAAACTCCGTGTGCCTTGCACTACTGAATAAACTCAATGCAATTTTAAGAAATATCGACATAACGATAAGAAAAATCAAGTAAAGGAGAAGAAACCACATAATATCTTCAAGACTACTGAATGTCTGGGCCCAATCTTCATTAAAAGTGAAAATATCAAACAACAACATAGTACATCATTTTATTTGTTATATGTTTTAGAATTTCTTGAAATATTTAT
>JAEOTS010000002.1 GCA_016839745.1 Promethearchaeota archaeon | reverse complement strand
AGATTTTAAAAGTTAAAATACTAGAATGTGTTTATTTAACCTATGAAACTAGGTAAATCGAGTTTGCATGACATTGCAAAAATTCAACCAGATTCTGTTAAAAGAAGAAGAGTCTCAAGTTACGATGTTACTGGAGGAAATCACGACTGGATAGATATAAAACCAGGAGAAAAGGTAGTCATTGGAGATGTAAAAGGTGCGGGATGTATAACTCATATATGGTGCACAATCTTATGCAAGGAACGCTATTATTTGAGAAATGTCATAGTTAGGATGTATTGGGATGACGAGAAAGAGCTTAATCCTAGTGTTGAGGTTCCAATTGGAGATTTTTTTGGTTTAGGTCACGCCAAACATAAAAATTTTGTGTCTTTACCGTTCCAGATGAGTCCTCAACGCGGTAGAGCATTTAATAGTTGGTGGCCAATGCCTTTTTCAAGTGGATTTAATATAACTATTGCAAACGACAACTCAAAGCAAATGAGGCTTTTTTTCTATATTGATTATGAAACCTATGAAGAAGGATTTGAAAATGAAAAGGATTATGGGAGGTTTCACGCATTATGGCATCGCGAAAATCCTACAACCCCAAAAAAGAAAGACGATGAAACTGGTAAAAAAATCTTAAAGATTAAACCAATAAAATTCAGTTACAAGGGGCGCAATATTGAGGATACGATGGCTCAAAATTACAAAATTCTCGAGGCAAAAGGTAAAGGTCATTTTGTTGGGTGCCATTTAGATATAGATAATATAACTTTCTTTCCATGGTACATTAATTGGCCAGGTGAAGGGGACGATATGATATATATTGACGAGGATATCGAAAAAGGAGTTCCAACTCTACATGGAACGGGTACAGAAGATTATGTAAACCAGTCATGGGCTCAACGTCAAAAACATCATGCTCCTTATCATGGCACAATTAAACCCGGTGGGATAAATTGGTGGGGTAAAATTTCCTATTACAGATATCACATTGAAGATCCAATCTACTTTAATAAGAGAATAATTGTCACAATAGAGCACGGGCACGATAATCATCGGAGAGACGATTGGTCTTCAACAGCGTATTGGTACCAACGAGAGCCGCACGATCCTACTTTGTTTCCAAAATTACTCGATAAAAGCGGAAGAAAACCTCGCGTCCATGTAGCCCATATGATTAGAAAAAGTCTATGCATAGTTGTTATAGTATTCTTTCTATCTCTGTTGTTCTTTTTCTAGAATTTTAACCTAATTTTTTAAGGTTAGCGCCTTACAAAACCAAGAAGTGAAAATTATAAGACATAAACATTTTTAACTTATATCTATGTCAGAAGTTGATTTAGTTATTGCAATTATTGGAATTATTTTAGCGTTAATCACCACTTTTTGCTTTAATATAGGTATTGTATATCAAAAGAAAGGATTGAAAGAAGCAAAAGCAAAAGGTATTGAGATCAAAACTGAAGAAGGATTTATAAGTCTTATAAAAACTTTTTTAAAGTTGTTCAAAGTTAAATCTTGGTTAATTGGTGCTATCTTAGGAGTTGTTGGATGGTTTCCGTATATTATATCGATTGGAATGGTAGGGGTTCTGGTGACTGAACCTGTAATGGCAACGGGATTTATTTTTTTCGTCCCTGCAGCAATGAAAATCTTAAAAGAAAGAGTAGGTATTATTGAATATATAGCTATCGGAATGTTGACTGTATCTCCTATTCTCATTGGACTTGCCGGCATATCTGATGTTGATCTTGATTTATATGAGTTTGTTCCATCATTTATTATATTTTTAGCAATCACACTAACAATTTGTTTTATCTCATTAACATTGGCAAAAAAAAAAAGAGGTAAAAGTTCTGAAGGTCTTTTTATAATGTTTGGAGGCGCTATTTTATTCGCACTTGGAGGATCTGCTACGAATGTTTTAGCTCAAGCTTTGATTCAAACAGGTGAGGGTTTTCAGTGGTATACTTTATTCGAGTTACCTTTTGGTATATTTTGGTTCTTTCTTGGGGGAACCTACGCCCATCTGTGGGTATTTTTAGGATTTTGGATGATGGCAGTTTTCAATCTTTCCAGTCTACCATATTATCAAGGTGGATTTCAAAAAGGGAAAATTCTTATTATGTATCCTATTTTAGATTCGATTGCCTTGCTTCTTCCGATTACTGCCGGTCTCTTTGTCTTTAGACAGACTTTTTCTAATATCTATCTCTTTACCATCGCTGTTGTTTTTAGTGTAATCGCTACAATTGTCTTAAGTAAGTATCAAGTTGCGATAGAGACCATGGATATTAATAAGAAAGAAATTGATAATAAAATCAATGAATCCACTGAGGAGTTTATTGATACTGAATAACATTAGTGTTTCTCTATCTTAAAGAGTTCTTAAACCTAAATTCTATTTATAATATCAAACTATATTATACATACACATACTAAAACAATCTTGGATATTATTATGACAAAAAAAAAAGTAAAATCAAGTTCTTACTTATTTCCTAGACCAGTTGTCCTTATAGGGGCAAATGTTAATGGAAACCCAAATTTTGAACCCCTAGCGTATATTAGTAGCATTGAAGATAAACCTCCTTTAATATTGATAGCTTCTTGGGAGACTCATTTCACAAACATTGGTATAAATGAAAATGGTACATTCAGCGTAAATACGCCTTCTGAAGAAATAATAGAGGGTACTGATTACTGCGGAATAGTTTCTGGAAAAGAAGTAGATAAGTCAGAAGTGTTTGAAGTTTTCTATGGAGATCTTAAAACAGCTCCAATGATAAGTAAAGCGCCACTAAATCTAGAATGTAAAGTAATCAAAACTTTAGTAAACAAAGATTTTACAGGTGCTGAAAAAGGTCACGAACTTTTTATTGGAGAAGTAGTAAATGCTTACGCTGAAGACGAATATCTAACGGAAGGAGCACCAGACATAACCAAGATAAACACTTTTACATATTCTATGAAGCAATATTGGAAAGTAGGGGAACGAGTCGCAAAAGCTTGGGAAATAGGAAAGAAATACATGAAAGATTAGTGAAGTAAAAACCTTCAAATCTAATTGATATATTACAATTGTATTTTATAACAAGGGCTTAAAACTAGCTAGTTATTTATTTTCTTTTTAAGAATGTCTTTAATATAAGTTATAATTTCATTTCCAGAAATAGCTTTGACTAAATAACCGTCAGCACCGAGTTCTTTTCCTCTCTGGATGTCTTCAAAAAAATTTTTTACAGTAAAAAGAACTACAAGAATTTTAGGGTATTTTGACTTAATTTCTGTCAAAATTTCATAACCATTCATTCCGGGAAGCATAATATCAAGCAAAACGAGTGCTATGTCTTCGTGTTTTTCTTCGATAATGCTTAATGCATCATATCCATTACTACAGGTTAATGTGTCGTAATTCTCGAGTTGCAGAAATTTCTCGGTCAAAATCGTTATATCTTCTTCGTCGTCAACGATCAAGATTTTTTTAGCTACTGACATTGGAAATTCCATTTATTATCTTTTTTTCTTTTCTACTAATATTGTTTCTTTTTACTTATTTAAAAATTATATATGATTTTGATGTTTTGATCGCTAGTATCGATCAAAATTATCATTTAAAAGGAGATTTATTATAATTCGCTTAAATGCTATGAAATAAGCAATTGACTCATATGATTCTAGTCTGAGAAGGATTTGATAGCTAACTGCTTAATATTTTTTTCACGTAATCACGTAGTTCGTTTCCAGAAAAGGGTTTAGTAATATATCCATCTGCTCCTAACTCGTTACCTTTTTCTTTATCTTCTTTAAAACTTTTAACCGTAAAAAGAATAACCTTGATATTTTTATAAGTTTCTTTCGATTTTATAGTTCTAAGGACTTCAAACCCTGACATCCCAGGCATCATGATATCTAATAGTATTAAGACGATCTCTTCATATTTTTCTTCAAGAATTTTTAAGGCTTCTTTTCCGTTGCTGCAAATAAGCGTGTTAAAATGATCAAGTTGTAAAAACTTCTGAACGAGACTGACGATATCAGGTTCGTCATCACATATAAGAATAGAATTTTTATCTGTCATGTTAAATCATTTTTTTTTTAAAAATAATTATAAAAATTTATAATTAGATATTTTTCTGATGACTAACAATATATATCAACTCATTTCGATAATTTATATGTATACTTTTTAGATGTTTAAATTTAGGATCAAATATGTCAAATCACAACAATACTCCCATTTTTCCCGATTCTTACATCGGCGATAATTCTTTAGAATATGAGAATTCGATTTGGATGGAAAGAAATCAAAAAAAAGCAACGCTAATTTGTCTACAATATCTACACGATGAAGAATTGAATACACTTGGAATTGTTGACAATCTAAACGAAAAAAAATGCTTAATTGCTGATTTAGGATGCGGAACAGGATTTTCTTCTGAAATTTTAGTAGAAAATGGGCATCGAGTTATTGGTATAGATATTTTAATGGACATGCTCTCGAAAGCTAAAATCAAAAAAAAATTTTTAAAAGAAGAAAAGGACCTCGAGCTAATACTGGCTGACATCAATTATTTACCATTAAAACGTTCATCGATTGATCATATGATTTCCGTTTCGGCTTATAATTTTATAATTCATGGAAAAAATTTGGCTAAAGACATTTTTAAAACAATTAATAATACATCAAGATATTTGAAAAAAGTTTTAAAATCTAACGGGAGAATTATTATCGAATTTTACCCAAAAGATGAAGAAGAATTAGATTCTTTTATATCTTCTTTCAAAGATAATGGTTTTGATGGATTTATGGTTAAGAAGGACCCTAATCAAAAATCGGGTCAAACATTTTTACTATTAAAAAAACGGTGAAAATTATAGGGATATGTAAATTTTGTGGAAAAACAGATAAATACATTTCTGGAGTGCTAAACATATGTCGGGATTGCATACTTAAAAATGATTGGGATCTCGTTAAACCACACATTTTAAATGTCCATAAACAGGTTAGAGCCTTAGTAGACCTACCTTCAAAACCTCCAAAGGCTAATAAGGGAACCATTAAATTGAAATGCAATTTTTGCATTAACGAATGTGCTCTTTCTGAAAATGATGTAAGCTATTGTGGATTAAGAAATATTGTGAAAAATCAGAGCGGAGAGTTGCCACTACCTTCTAAAAGACAAGGTTATATTCACGGGTATCTTGATCCAATACCAACTAACTGTTGTAATGCATGGTTCTGTGATGGGGATTATAACACCTACTCCTATGCAGCATTTTTGTATGGATGTTCGTTTAATTGTGTTTTCTGCCAGAACTCTTCCCATAAGCATTTTTCTAAGAAATATTTGGTTGATGTCGAATTGTTAGCTGACAAAATATATAATAACAAAAAAATCACTTGTATTTGTTATTTTGGGGGTACTCCAGAGGTACAATTACCTTTTACTATTAATTTATCAAATCGTATATTAGAGAAAATCAAGAATGAAAAACAATCGAGAAAATTTAGAGTATGTTGGGAATGGAATGGTAGTGGTAATAAAACCTTAGTTGATAAATGTATGCAGATTGCCGTAAATTCTGGAGGGAATATTAAATTCGATTTAAAGTCATTTAATGAAAAGTTGAACCTAGCACTATGTGGCGTTAGTAATAGTAGAACACTCGAAAATTTCAAATATTTAGCTAATAATTATTTTGGGTCACGGGGTGAAAGCATGCCTGAAATGTCCGCTTGCACTCTATTAGTTCCTGGCTATGTGAATCACGAAGAAGTGGAGCAGATTGCTAAGTTTATTAGTGAAATTAATAATGAAATACCTTATAGCTTGTTGGTGTTCCATCCCGATTATCAAATGAATGATTTACCAATTACACCGAGGAAACAAGCGAATAAATGCTTCGAAACAGCAAAAACGCATTTAACTCATGTGAATTTAGGGAACAAATTTTTACTAGGATTTTCGTAGTTTTGGTTTAATTCTCTAGATTTCTATTCACTCTTCATAATGGGAATTATTAATAGTAAAACAACATTCTATCTTTATTATCAAACGGAATAAGCATGGGAAAAATTAGTCGAGTAAAATGAAGAGAATTCAAAGTATTGACTTAGTTCGAGGATTCTGTATTTTTCTTATGGTTTTAGGCCATATGCTCGATTGGTGGATACTTCCTTCAAATAGATTGATGATATTTGTTTTGTTCTCGTTTTTAGCGCCAGTAGCAGCTACGGGATTTTTATTTATCTCAGGATTCAGCGCAGCGTTAGCGTATAAGAGTAGAGCTGAAAAAGCAAAAACATCTTCTGATATTGACATGAATCGAGCTAGGAACATCTACATCATTAGAGCATTGCTATTATTAGCTATAGCTTTTATATACAACACATTAGTTGCTTTAGGGATATATGACTTTAGGTGGATATGGGCGTGGAATGCGCTCCAGACAATTGCAATATCTCTTTTATTGGCATGGCCTTTATTAGGTACCAATAAATATTTAAGGATTAGTTTGGGAATCGGATTGTTAATCGTTAATGAATTACTTTTCCCATTTTTACTATCCTATAAGGATTACCCTAATGTATACGGTATACTCTTCCATGTTTTATACAATCCTGATGAGGCTTTTACGATTATAGCTTATTTTGCAATTTTTATAATTGGAACTGCTTTGGGAGATTTCTTCTTTGATATCAACATTATCGAAAATCAAGAAGAAAGAAAGAATGCTATTAAGCGCGTGTATATTAGAATAACATTAATAATTGGGTTAATTACTACTTTATTTGGAATTATATATCGTTTTTATGATTTTCAAAATCAGATATTTCTGTTTGATTTTCTATATCGCCGCACTATTTCTTCGATGTTCTATTCTATTGGGGCTGTTATAACTTTATTGGCAATTCTTATGTATCTGGAAGAATTTGAAAAATTAAGAACAAAAAAAAGGTATAGGTTCTTCTTTTATTTCTCATTCTACTCGTTTACGGTTTATATAGCTCATGATCCATTGATTTTTTTATTTTATCGTCAATTAAATGGTGCAATTATATGGTTACCTGCTATCGGGATGATTGTTTTAATGACTCTAATATTGAAGGTTTTACATAAAAAGTTAGGGCTAAAAGCCTCATTAAAAGCACAATTGGGTGTATTAAGTTTAATAATTATAAATAAAATTGAGCAAAGGAAAAAGAAGAAAATAGAAAATTAAGTTCTTTTAAGGTATTAATGATAAAATTTATTTATTTTTAATAATTTCTCTTACTACTTCAAATAAAAAAAGTTTAAAATATGCAACGAGCACGTATCAGATTAAGCAGCACCCAATTACCATCTCTTAAAGCGGTATGCGAACAGATAGAAAGCGTCTGTCAAAATCAGGGAATAAGGAAACTTGGTCCCATCCCATTGCCCACAAAGAGATTACGAGTACCCGTATTAAAAGCTCCTTCTGGTCAAGGTACTTCTACCTGGGCGAAGTTTGAAATGAGAATTCACAAACGCCTTTTTGAAATAACTGCTAACGAGCGTTCGATGCATCTTATTATGAAGATTCAAATTCCAGAATCAGTTTTAGTAGAAATTGAATTAATGTGATCTTTTTTTTTGGTAAATAGAATTCTTCCTTATCTATTCATTTTAATTTAATTTAATAAGTTAAGAATTGTTCTATTAAATATGTCAGAAGATTTTTCTCTTGAACTTGGATCAATAGAAGAAACGATGCTAGGCCCAATATGGGCTCGCGCTAAGTATAGCAAACTGTATCCTGAATTATTGAACGATCTGCAAGCTATCCAAATTGTTGAAAAAATTGATTATGATTTTACTGAAATTGCGAAATATCTTGGAGAATGGAGATCACTCGGGCTTCTTGTTAGAGCAAGAAATTTTGATGTAGCAATTAAGAAATTTATTACCAGACATCCTAACGCATCAGTAGTAAATATTGGGTGTGGTTTAGATACCACTTTTTCTCGCGTCGACAATGGAACCATTAATTGGTATAATATAGATTTACCAGATGCAATTACCTACCGAAATCAATTTATTCCCGAAACTTCCCGAAGTAAAAATATTTCTAAATCTGTGTTTGATTATAGCTGGATCGATGAGGTGGATATAAAATCCGAAGATGGTGTTATTTTTTTCGCGGGTGGTTTTGTTTATTATTTTGAAGAAGAAGAAATTCGTGGACTTGTTACCTTTTTAATTGAGAGATTTCCAGGAGGTGAATTTATTTTTGAGGGAATTTCAAACTTAGCGATAAAGGTTATTAATAGAAGGGCAAAAAAAGCTGGATCTGACATCCGCGTGAAATTTGGAATAGGTGATCCAATAAAACTCTTCTCAAATTGGTCGAAAAATATTGAGGTGATTGATTGGTATACTCTTTGGGCACGTACACCCATTAATCCAAACTGGTCAAAAAATACCCATAAAATGCTAAAAATTTCGGAGCGATTTAAAACGGGTAAAATTATTCACTTAAAATTTTTAAGATGAATTTAAATCAATAGATAGATATTATGTTCTTAAAACATAGAGCTCTTTTTGAATTATGGCAGATTTTCATATTAAAACATTTTACGGACAAAAATCAAGCATTATACTCACAAGTCCTTCTAAATCGACTCCTTTTGTTTTCTTAAGTTGCATAAATCGTAAGGAAGATGGGACATGGGAGAGAACATCAGAGGGAGAAGGAAAAACCGTTAAAATAACTATCGAAGAAATCATTTGTATATTAGAAGTTCTCCATGGAAAAAGTTCGAATTGGAGAGGTTTTCATGTCTTTAAGGAGCGAAAGACGGAAATTTACGTAGGATGGGAAAAAGAATCTCATCAAGTACTACGAATTAAAGTTGGTGATTATGTAAAGAAACTTCATTTCCCTAATTTAAATTTCTTTACCTTAATGCTAGAACACATATTAACCGAAAAAATAGAATTTGCTACTAGCGGTCCAACAGAGAAAAAATTGAAAGATGAAGATGTTCGTGGAGAAAGCGAATATGGTGTATTTTCTGAACAAATACTCGCTAGAAATGGATTGCAAGTAGTAGAAACTACAGAATTTGGGGTTTCAAAAGAGACTATTGAGATAAAAGCAAAAATTAAAGTAGAAAGCCCTAAAGCTCTTTTAATAACACTTGAATCGGATGTAGAATTTTGGATCCCCAAAAGCACAATTCACAGTGAATACGATGTGGAGAATAAAAAGAAGTCTCAAACATTTATTGTGGATAAATGGATTATCGATAAACAAGGAATTCCAAAATGATTTACTTAAATATAGGTATTTTATTCTATTCTAACCAATTATTGATTTGAAATTATGGAACTTAGTATTGATTTATTGAAAAAAATCGCATTGAATGTGTATGACGTAATTCACCCTATCTTAGGCTCAAAGGAAGCCTCGCAAAAGGCTCAGAAAGGCGCAGGTGGAGACATTTCGATGCAAATAGATCTTATCGCGGAAAACATAATAATTAACACTTTAGAAAATGAGAATGTAAGCATTTTCCTGATTAGTGAAGAAATTGGAGAAAAATATATAGGAGATAAACAAAAAGCAATCGAAAACCAAAATATCTTGATTGTTGATCCCGTTGATGGCTCGAACAACGCCGTAAGAGGCATTCCCTATTGCTCGGTTTCAATAGCCTATGCAAAAGGTAAAAATATGGGGGACATAAAGAAAGCTGTGGTTTTAGATTTGGTAT
Organism: Promethearchaeota archaeon; assembly: GCA_016839745.1. Lineage (GTDB taxonomy): Archaea > Asgardarchaeota > Lokiarchaeia > Sigyniarchaeales > SOKP01 > SOKP01. The sequence goes on along the minus strand of JAEOTS010000002.1, from coordinate 743 downwards.
CAAAAGACATTTACTGGGCGATAAAGGGAGAAGGAGCTTATTTAAACGCTAACAAAATTCATGTCTCGGATTTAGACCTTTCTAATAAGAGCTTTCTTGAGTTGAATCTTCCCAAGAAAAATATATTTAAAAATATCGAGAGAATAAAACCCATTATTCAGCAATTCCATCGCATTAGAATATTAGGGAGTAGTGCTTTAACATTATGTCAAATAGCTAGTGGGAACATGGAAGCATTCATTAATCTAAGAGAGAGTAATCGTCTTGTAGATGTAGCCGCGGGATATCTAATACTAAAAGAGGCGGGTGGTAAATTCTTTTCCGTAAAAGGTGTCGATTTCGACCTAGAATTGTCAATAAAGATAAATTTTCCATTTATCGCCTGTAACGCGCATTTACAATCATTCCTAAAAAAGAATTTACTATTACTAGATTTTTATTAAAAATATTGTTATTACCTCTGAGATTTTATCCTAAAAACTTTTACTTAAAAAGTAAGTTTTGTGTTTTTATAATAATTTAAACCAAGCTTTAAGAAGAATAGAATTTATCGAATTCAAAGACGAATTATATATCATTATAATAATAAAAAAATTAAAAAAAAAAATTGGTAAAGACCAATAAAATTAAACTTGATCAATATATTTAACAATTATACCGAAGTTATTGATTACGGGCCAGATACATACTATTAGCACTACTAGCAACATAACACCAAAACCCATTGCTATATAATTGATCGT
>JAEOTS010000066.1 GCA_016839745.1 Promethearchaeota archaeon | reverse complement strand
TTGCTTTTTGATATGGTCTTGCCATATTTTCATCAATTTCCTCTGTTAAAGATTTTACATGTAAGTTTTTAAATAATAGGTATATTTTATTTTATTAAGCGTATTTTAAAAAATTTGGTTTTATTTACCTTAACCAATTTTAAAAGCTCCAATATTAAAATTTAAGTGATGTATTAAATATGTGTGAATTTAAGATAATTAAGAAAAACGACGGCTCTCAGATATTAGAAGATATTGTAATTCTGTCATATACGGAAAATAACGAATTATTATTCAAAGATGTATTAGGTATCGGAGAGATATTAAACTCCGCTTTAATCGTTGATGTTAATACTTTAAACCAGACTTGTGTTGTTTTAGAACATCCACTTGTTAAAGATTTTATAAGAATTGTTAAAAATATTAATGATAAAACAATTTCTAAATCTGCTATTGAAAACTTTCAAGCGCAGTTGGATAATGTTAAGAATAACCTTTAATCTGAGATATCTGAACTAGAAGGAAGAGTTTTTAAAAAAGTGTATCCTCTTATTAGGGTATGGAAGCAAAATTTCACGATAATATAGACGAATTTTACGATATAGCATACCCTTTTTTATTAAAATATGAGGCAGAAAACAACCTCCCTTTAGCAATTCTTATTTCTCTTAAAAAAAATAAGGATCACTACGGAGAAGAAGAACCTCTTCTGTTTTCTTTAATAAATAAAAAGAAAGTAGAACTAATAGCTCTAAGAACGCCACCACACGATCTTTTAATCTCATATTCTGATAATTTGAAGGCTATTCACATATTAGTAGATGCACTCTTTAAGCGAAAAGAAAAATTACCCGGTGTATTGAGTTTTAAAGCAGCAGCAGACAAGTTTGCACAATTATGGTGTGAAAAAAATTCTTTGAAAAGTAATTTATTTAGAAGAGAAAGAGTTTATCAGCTAGAGCGAGTTTCAGAAAACTGTCTTGGCAATAGATTTTTTTCAATGGCGACTAAAGCTCATCAAGCATTAATTCTTAAGTGGGCAGGAGAGATGATGAAAGAAGCGTTAATAAACATAACGGATGATGATATTCAGAGAACAAAAAAGTCATATGCGGATGAATTTGAACAGAATAAGAGTAGCTTCTATATTATTTTTGATAATAATGCGCCGGTCTCAATAGCGAGGAGGGCTGGTAAAACACCAAACGGTAGTTTTGTGAATCTTGTTTATACTCCCCCCTCCTTAAGAAGAAGAGGATACGCAACCGAGTGTGTTGCGAAATTAAGTAAGCTACTTTTAGCGGAAGGCAATAAATACTGTTTTTTATTTACAGATTTAAGTAATCCTACCTCAAATAGCATATACCAAAAAATAGGATATAAGCCAATCATAGATGAAAATCACTATAAATTCCTGAAACATGAAATGTGAAATTTAAAAGTTAAAAAAAAATGAGATATATGTTAAAATTTGGTTTTTTTCTGAAATATTAAGATACCAAGCAATGTAAAAGCGATTGTAAATGCTGTAACAATTAAAAGTCCGCCAAGTAATGTAATTGGAATTTGTTTAGCAGTTACTCCTATCAGTGAACTATTATATAAGTTATCAAGTAATCCGTCTCCTAATACCGTTATTTGAAGAAATATTTGCTTAGCCCAGTAAGGGGGTGTGAAAAATACAATGATGCTTTCAAATGGCCATAAGCTTCCTGAAAGAAATAAAATTGGCATGTAATAAAATAGTGCGATTGCATTTGCAATTTCAGGAGTCTTTGCTATCCCAGATATAATAATACCAATTCCAACAGATGAGATACCGAACAATACCGCAATGAAGAAACCGATAAATAATTCAAAGATACCTTTAAATGGGACTTGGAGTATACCATATCCAAGTATGAACATTATGATAATCTGAAGCGAAATCATAAAAGTTTCTGATAATAGCCCTCCTAAAAATAAATTCTTTCTTCCTGTAGGCATAGTATCTAATCGTTCCAACATGCCAGATGTTTTATCTACAGCAAGTGATATAGCTGCACTCGTTGTACCTGCTGCTGTTGTATAAATTATCATTCCTGGAAACCCATATTGGAATTGCTCACGACCAAGAAAGAAGTAAAACAACAATGTAAACATTACAGCAAATCCTAGAGAAAAAACCATATATTGCCAATGTCGTATCTTATCTTTAATATTTTTAATCCCTATTTGGATAGCTTTAACTTCTAATAGGTTCATATTAGTCTCTTAACCTCCTCCCTGTTAAATTAAGAAATACATCCTCTAGTGAGTTTTGCCTAAACTTCATAGTTACAACCTCATCAATATTTTCAGTTAGTCCTTGTTGTAGCAGTTTGGTAAGATTTTTCAAGCCACCTTGGAAAGAGATTAGCAATGTATTTCTTTCTTTCCTGTGAATTTCATTCCAATTTGCTACAAATGAAATATTTTGTATGTTACTTTTCACTACTTCAAGGTCTTCTTGTTTAATGAATGAAATTTCTAATACATTGTCACTCCCATATTTCTCTTTCAATTCAGCTGGAGTTCCTTCAGCAATGATCTTACCATTGTCAATTATTGCAATTCGATCACTTAAAGAATCAGCTTCAACCATATCATGCGTCATAAGAATGATTGTAATATCCTTATCTTTCATATCTCGAATAAAATCCCACACAAGACGCCTTGCTTGAGGATCAAGACCTGCGGTAGGTTCATCAAGAAATAAAATCTCTGGTTCGAATATTAAAGACATTGCGAGATTTAAACGCCGTTGCATACCACCTGAAAATTTTTTAGACCAGTCCTTTCTTCCTGCAATGCCAAAATCTTCCAGCAATTTTTTAGTTTTCTCCTTTGCTTCTTTACGAGACATTCCATGCATAGCTGCTACAAACTCAACATTTTCTTCAGCTCGTAAAGCATCATAAATTGTTATAACCTGAGGGCACACACCAATTATCTTAACAATCTCATTTTTACTTGTTAATATACTGTTTCCATCCACATCAGCATCACCAGCGGTTGGAGTTAAAACAGTAGTTAACATTCGTACTAAGGTAGTTTTTCCAGCGCCATTAGGTCCAAGAATGCTAAATAGTTCACCCTTATTAATTGTTAAGGACACTCCATCTACTGCCTTAACTTCTTTGTAATGTTTTTTAAGATCTTTTATTTCTATTGCTATTAGGTTTTTATTTTTGCTCATTATTTTCTTTTCCCATTAATTTGGATTTCAAATTTATTTTAAATATAATATTTTAAAATATGTTAAAAAAGAAAAATACACTTTTGTTAATAACATTTGATGTTTCAGAAGGATAGAAATCCACAATAAAAAAAAGAAACTACCAGATATTCTGGTGAATGAATTATTCAAATTTCTTTGTATACTCTTTTAAATTATCCGGAGGCCAAGCTATAGGAGTAATACCGGTTCGAGTGTACCGATGATCACAACCTAAAGCACCGTTTGCAAGAG
>JAEOTS010000065.1 GCA_016839745.1 Promethearchaeota archaeon | reverse complement strand
AGCGAAAACCGCGCTCGAAAAAGAACAACGGGGTTTATTGCAATCATTAGGTTTAAAAGAACTTGGTAGATTAGAAGATATAGAAGCTGCTGAAAAAGAAAGAGAAGTCGAGTTCAAAAAAGAAGAACGAGCTCGTGCCTTTGAAGAAAAGAAAATGAAGGAAAAGCAAAAGTTTGAAAAAGAAATGCAAGCTATTAAAAATGAAGCATCTATGAAGAAAATGCTGGCGGAATATGATAGGAAAAGCAAACTTGAAATTAAAAAAGCAGAAATAGCAGCAAAAAAAGAAAAGGGTGCTGATAGAACAGAGACAATGTTAAGACAAGCGTCATCTTCATTAGAAAATATTAATAAACTTGGAGAGAAACTTACTGATACAGGAATTGTTCCTTTAAACGCTATAATAAATTGGAGTAGAGGGATGTTAGGAGATAAAAATGTAGCTGCCTTTAATACTAATGCTATTTTTGCCTCCAAACAGCTTTCAAGTGCCTTTGAAGGCGGCCGTTTAAGTGATAAAGATTATAAAGTCTATAGACAAGCAATTCCAGATACTAATGATACTTTTGGACAAAGAAAACAAAAACTTAAAGTTATTACTGATTTAATCAATAAGGCACTTAATACTAACGAAGGAACCTATCCATCAATAACCCCAGGCACCCCTATAAAAGATACCGATAAAACTGGCTTTGAAAAAACAGCTTCAGATATAACAAAATCAGGTGGCCGATTAGTTTATGACCCTGAAACTGGAGAAATAGAATAATGCCCACAGTCTATATAAAAGGCTATGACCAAGAAGTTTATTTCCCGGAAGGTGTTAGTCCTGAGGAAATGAAAGCTGCTATAAAAAAGAAATTCCCGGCCGCTGCTGCTGTAGAAAAAGCAAGACGTATTGAAGAAAGTGTTCCAGGCCAAATATTAACACAAGCCGAAAAGATAATAGGCTATATCCCTAGATTATTAGGTTTAGCAGAACCATATAAATCATTACCTGAAATGGTTGAAGAACGTGCACGCAGGGAACAAGAATTAGCAGAAATGCCTATCGGTAAACGAGCTCTAGAAGTAACTAAAGAAGCTCTTATGCCAGGAGTAAGAGCAGGCGCTGCTGCCCTACCCTTTGTAGTTCCGCCACTAAAAGGTTTAAAAGGTCCTGGTATTGCTGCCAGAATTAGTAGATTAATCGCACCACCTATTTCAACTGGCGTTAGTGTTGGAGGGGCTAGAGCATTAGAAGAATTAGCAAAAGGAACGCCGCCGACAGAAATAGGAGAAAAAGCAAAGGCCTCTGCTATAACGGCTGGCTTAATTGATACTCTCATTAGAGGAACTTTTGGTATTGCTGGAGCAGGTGCGAAAAAGATTCTTAAAAGGAGTATTGGTCCTCAATTTTCAGAGGAAGTAGTAGAAGAAGTTTTGAAGAAACCAGAACTAACTAAAGCACCTAAAGAAAAACATACCAAGATAGGCGATAGAATTATAAAATCTGTTAAAGATTTGGAGAAAAAATTAGGGGAAAGAGTTGGGCGCGCCAAAGCACAAGCACGTAAATTAGGAGAAGAAGTTAATGTCGCTAAAGTAAAAACATATGCAGATGATCTTGTAAAAGAGGCTAAATTGATAACAGAGCCTGGAAAAAAAGCTGCTATAACAAGAAGGCCCCGTATTTTAGATCAAGTAATGGAACAATTAGATCAACCAGCTATGAATATAGATGATGCATTAACCACATTGCAAAATGTAGACGAGATTTTAAAATCTTCTTACGAAAGAATGATGCGTGCCGAAGGTTCCAAGAAAGTTCTTTCACAATCAGAAAAAATTGCATTAAGAATAAGAGGTAAATTAAATGAAACAATAAACGATGTATTAGCTAATCAATTATCTAGAAATAAAGGAGCATTTAAAGCACTAAGAAAAATACTCGAAGCAAATAAAGGAGAATTATCAAAAAAAGTAATGTCGAGGGATGAAATTTATAAATTGCTTAAAGGCTCTTTAAAACAAGCAAACGTTCCAACCTATGAACGTTTACGAACTGTTGAAAAAAGTCTAAGACCGCAACAAAAATTTATGGATGAGGTTATAGCTAAGCATGTATCAGAGGAGCTTTCTGACGCAAGCAGACTTTGGCCTGGTTTTAGATTAGAAGGTCTTTTTGATATGTTAGCACCTATTGCTGCAACAGAACTTAGAACAGGCCAAAAGATAATAGGAATAAGCCCACTTCTCTCAAAAATATTAGTAAGATTGCCAGAGGCAGTAGAAGAAAAGCAAAAAGAAGAAAGGGAGGCGAGATAATATGGCAGCGCCAACAGTAAACGATTTTCCTTATCATGACGGACAATTAAGAACAAAAGATCATTGGAACGAGCTTATTGATACTACCGTTAATATCTTTACGGACGGTAATTATGACATTACGGTAAATTCTATAACCGCTAGTAGCTATATAGGACTTCCGACTGGTGATGATTTGGTTATAGAGGCTGGAGAAAATATTTCTATCAGAGACGCTTTGGTTCAGAAATCAGATGGTAAAGTTTATAAGGCTGATTATGGCGCGTTAGATACGAGCCTTAATTTTATTGGTTTTTCAGATAATACCTATTTAGCTGCTCAAGATGTTACAGTAGTAAGAACGGTATTAGCAGGTTTTGGTTCGCTTACGACGGGTTCTTATTATTATATCGGTCTAAACGGCTCAATAAGTAGTAGTGCTCCCGGTACAGGCTATACCAAAAAAGTAGGCTACGCTATAGATAGCGACCAGATTCTATTCTTAGCAGACCAAGACCTTACTGACGGAGGCCCTATCGGCAATGTTCTTTTAATCGACTCTATTAACGGTTTTATAGGCCTTACAGGCGATATTAGGGTAAGAGATACATACAATCTAATGTTTGGTGGCACGGGCACTACAGACGAAAATATTACCGTCTCAGATAGTTCTAGTAGGTTAGTGATCGAGACAGCTACAACAACAACTTCTCTTCAATTAGAAAATACTACTAATAATTTTGGGATTCAACTTAATGTAGATGAATTAGAGTTTGTTGATGATGTTGGAGGTACGCCGAGTGTAGTTGCTTCAATAAATAATTCTGGTGAAGTGGTAGCAAATAATGGTGTTGATTTAGGGGATGTTGGGTTTGCTTTACTTTCTGTAAGAGTTTCAATTGGTGCCTGGAATTTGCAATCAGGGGCGGATTACGAGACTACCTCTGTAGCGCATGGTCTTAGCGCCGCAGAAATTCTTAGAATTAGATCGATAAGTGTAATCTTAATATCTGATGATGACGCGGTGATTGTCCCTTTTACTGGTGCAAATGACCGACCAGATTATCTTACCGAATCTGACGGCATAAATGGTGGAGTTCGTTATATTGATTCTACAAATGTTTATATAGGTGCTGATTATGATGTTTTAAAACAATATCCAGGCGGCGGCGACAACTGGAATGATGCTGTTAAAAATAGAGGGTATATAACAATACTTTATGAAAATGCATAAAAAAACAGCACAAAGAAAAATGACCGAATTAGAGATACTAAAATCAAAAGCAATAGCTAAAGAAGTAGTTTTGCAGATGAAAGAATATTTTGTGCTTAAAAATCAATGTGTCACTGATATGTGTGGGATCAAACTTAATATTGATAGCTTAAAAATAAGGATTGCCGTTTATGCTCTTGTGATTGTTTGCGCCCTTGCCTTTACTTCCGAAAATTTAAATATAGGCTTAATCACAAAATTATTAATGCCATGAAATTTGATCTTAATTATAAATTAACCCAAAATTTTACTCTCTCGGAGTTTATTTGTACCTCTTCTCCTTCTTTTAAAAAATCTTTAATAGATCAAATAAATAATTCGGAACGCGTTTTATGTTTAAAAATGCTTTGTACTTGTCTTTTACAGCCAATTAGAGATCAATTCGGAAGAATAAAAATTAGCTCTGGATTTAGGACTGCTCACCTAAATTTTCAAATAGGCGGTCATCCTAATAGTGACCATCTTAATGCCGCAGCCGCAGATTTTTTTGGAATGAAAGGTAATGATTTACAAGATACTTACAAATGGATTCAAGAAAAGAAGCTTCCGTATAGGAATTTAATTTATTACCCTAAACGAAGATTTATTCATATCTCTATAAATACACCTTACAAAGAAGATAAAAATATTGCGTTTATTAAGGAGGATTAAAATGAAAGATCTAATAAAAAAAATGTGGATTAAAATAAAAGGATTATTTAGTAAATTAAAAATATATTTGTTTGATTTGGTAAGAATCATTGTTTTTTTTAAGACTGGTTTTGATCCCAGAATAATTGCAATTTCGGATCTTATTATCAATCATTTGAAAAAAGGAACTTTTGATTTAGGCGTCCTTATAAAAGATGTTTATAATAGAATTTGCGATTTACCAGATGAAAAAAAACAAAAAATAATTGACTGGTTTAATCAAAACGTAAGAGTTCCGTTTGATGGGCTAGAATTCATTTTAAATCAGACAGCAATAATGATTATCTATAGAGGTCGACATGTAATCTATGATATTAAAAATCATGCGCTTTTATATGAACAAGTTTAAATAATTAGAGACGAACTATTAGAAAAATCCTAATAGTTCGTCTTATAAGCAAATTGTACAGTAGGATTAATTGGTTTTTTACAGTTATGACAGGAATAGTTAAAAGTATGACCGTTTTTGGTCACAAAGGGTACAGGTAATTTTTTAATGCTTTTATAGGTCTTCTTACAGTTTTCACAGATTATCTTATAACAATAGTTATCAACCCATACTTCTCCTTTTTGTAGAGATTGATCTAGATATGCATTTAAATATTTAAGTGCTTTTTGTTTACTCATCTAATTTTCTACTCTTTATAAAATAATAAAGGTCTGCTCTATTAACACCTAAAATATTAGCTAATGATGATACAGAGACATTTTTTTCCAAATAAAACCTAATACGTTTTTTTTTATAATTTAAAGATGTTTTTCCCAGAGAACCTACAGGGCGTCCTTTTTTGATTTGATTTATTATCATTTGTTTTAAATATAATCCTTTTTTATTGCTACAAATATTTGCAATTATTTTAACAAATACGTATAATTAATTCCAGTTTAAACTAAGAAAGGGTTATTATGAGCGGTGGTCATTGGGAATATAGACAACATGAAGTAAGAGAGTTTTTAAAAGATGTTGGTAATGATGGATACATGATTAAAAGATTCCCTAAACTTGCTCACGTATTTAGGAATTTCGCTGATTGCTTTTATGATATTTTTCAAGATTTAGATTTGGATTTATCAGGTGATTCCTATATAAATAATGAAGAGAGATTTGAAAAAGAATCTCTAGAAAAAATAGCTGCAGTATTAAAAACTAAATGCAAAGTAAAGCTTTATGAAGTAGATGAGGGATCTGAAGATAGATAAATCAAAATTTTTATTTTATATATTTATTATAATAATAACACCTATTGTTATACTTTGTATTTATATCTTATGTGGATAGGAGCTATAGATGAATAAAATATTATTACATATATTTTCTATAGTAGTAGGATGCCTTATACTTTTTGGGTGTATTTTTGTAGTTCTGTCTTATTTGGGTATGGGCTGGCTTATAGAAGACTTAAATGGAAAGGAAACACGCCAAAATAAGTAATAATAGTGTGATATTTATCACATTATAGGGTAAAAGTATGTGATTTTACTTTTTAAGTTTATCAATAATTTGTGGAGCTACTTTCTCTGCTGAACGGCCGATAACATATCCACCAAGCCCTATTTGAAGTAAATGCCAAGCTTCGGCGGACAATCTAAATTTAAGTAACCCTATACAATCAAAAACAACAAGAAAGAGAAATGTAATCATTGTAATTGGGCGCCAATTACGTTGTAACCAGGAATGGCCCTTAGCTTCTGATTTAATCATATCTGCCTGAGCTTTTAATAGTTTAGTATCATATTCAAGTATTCGTTCTGCAAATTTGTTTTTGATTATTGTAAATTCATTTTTCAGTTCTAGCTTTTCAGCTTCAGATGTATGCACCTTATCAATCAAGGTAGCCGCTGGGTTAAATATATTACCTATAAAACTAAAGATATCCATACGAATCATAATAACATCAAAAAAAGGTGTTGACAATTTAATTAAAATGAATAATAATAAATGGTAACAATAAACAACAATCAATAACGAAGGGAGGATTAATGAAGGTTACATTATTAGATAAAAGAGTTCTTTCTTATCTAATTAGGAATAGTAATAAGGAAGGGTACATATCATTAAAATTGCAAGACTTATGTGATGCATTTAATGAATCAAAACAAAAGGTTTTCTATTCTCTAAAGAAACTTACTGAGGCAGAACTTATTATAAAAGATGTAAGAGGAAAACGAGGACTAGATATTTTTGTTTCAAATAGAGATAAATACGATGAAATATTAAAAGATGAAAGGAGATTAGAGAATTAAATAAAAATTAAGATTAAGAGACGGTTTAGTCTTTCCACGTTCTAAACCGCCCCAACCTAAAAAATAGGAGTTTACAATGACAATTATAAACGATAAAAGTTTTTCTGCAAAATACTATGATTTGATTAAACGTGCTTATCCGTATAGAAAAAGAACCTTAGATCTTATTTGTGAGAATATAGATAACTATATAGATAAGCATCCCGAATTTGATACAGAGAGTTTTATTACAAAACTAGAAGGCCGAGCATTCGGTATTCAAAAAAAAAATGAGCGAGGACGATATAAAGGATCTGTTTGCGAGCTAATGATGATTGACCCGCATTATCAGCCGTGTCAGTATCAGGTGAACATCAACCATAAGATTAATTATTATTTTGATAGAGTTTGATAGAGGAGGTAAGATTTCAAATGTTTGATTTTGATTATGAAGAATACAATGTTTTGGATAATTTAAATTCAGATGATGTCTATTATGCATTAATAAATGCAAATAATCTGACTAACAAACCAGATAAAGTAGTACATCCAGGTAGAATAGTAAGAACTTTTTTTGGTATGCATCATATATCTACAACTGAGGCTTCTAAGGAATTAGTTATTGGTCGCCCCGCATTATCTTGTTTTTTAAATCTTAAAAGTTCTTTGTCAATCCGTTTAGCTTTCAAATTAGAATATCGGTATAATTTTAAGGCAACAACTTTATTAAAGATACAGTTAGCCTACGATATAAGAAAATTTTTAAGGTCGGATAATTTCAAAGACAGCCAATGAGTACATTTTTTAATTGTTAAGGAGGTAATGACATGAAAAGTTTAAATAGAGAGTTAGCTTTGGCTGCGGAGACGGGCAATTTAGCCAAAGTAAAAGCTCTGGTAGAGCAAGGGGCAGATATTCAGGCACGAGACAATTTAGCTTTATTGTGGGCGGATAAAAACGGACATACGGACATCGTGAAATATCTGGCCGGTGAAATTCAAAAGGAAGGAGGGTAAATATGCCATTAAAAGTTTATGACACAGCAACGATGAGCGAAGCAGAATGGCTTCTTAAAAGGAAGGAATGCATAGGCGCATCTGAGGCCGCGGCTGCAATGGGTGTATCCAAATGGAAAAGCCCTCAACAGCTTTACCTAGAAAAGAAGGGAGTACTGTTACCGTTTGAAGGGAATCTAAAAACAAAGTTAGGTAAATACATGGAGCCGTTCGTAAAAGACATTTTCAAAGAAGAGACAGGAAAAGAGTTACAACGTAGACATGCTATTTTTGCGCACGAGAAGTATCATTATATGCGTTGTAATTTAGATTATTTCGTAGTTGGAGAAAAAGTTCCTTGTGAGATCAAAACAACAGCTAGTAGAAATACTAATGAGTGGGAAGATCAAAACATACCATCTGATTATTTTTGGCAGTTACAGCACCAGATGTCAGTAATGGATACCAAGTATGCCTATCTAGCCGTTTATTTCTTTTCTTTGGGCGAATTTAAATGTTTACGTATTGATAGATGCGAAGAATCAGAAACGGCGATGATTGCGCTAGAAAAGCGGTTTTGGGACGCAATTTTAGAAGGAGCGCAACCGGAATTAAATCATGCAGATGAAGAGTTAGTTAATCAAAGGTATCAAAACGCAGATAATGAGAACAAGGATGTAATAAATTTAAGAGTAGATCAATACAAGGATCTAATTACAAGACGAAGAGAGGTGTCAAAATTAATTAAGACTTTGGAGCTAGAGAAAAAAGGACTTGATGTGCAACTTAAGGATGCTATGGGCAGTTATAGGTATGCTAAATGTGAGAACTATAGAATACAGTGGAAGAAGTCAGAGCAGACAACTAAAGCAATATTTGATGAAGATAGATTCCAAAAAGATCATCCTGGGATGTACGGAGAGTACCTTAAAAAGGAAATCACAAGAACGATGCCTTATTATCGAATATCTACACATTAAGAAAGGGATTTAAAATGACAACAATAAAAGACACAAAATCAAGGGCGCAAGAGCTTGCATCAATAAATACACAAGAAAAGAATTTAGTATCATCCAGCAAGAATTTCACTCAATTATTAGAGGCAATGAAAACTCAAATACAGCGTGCTTTACCCCGACATTTAACAGTAGAACGAATGATGAGAGTAGCTCAAACTGCATATTCATCTAACACTAAACTAAGAGAATGTGACCATATGACAATTATTGCTGGTGTTGTGCAATCGGCACAGATGGGGCTTGAGCTAAATACTAGTCTTGGGCATGCCTATCTAGTCCCCTATTTCAACGGCAAAACAAAACGAATGGAAGCCCAATTCCAGACTGGATATAAGGGAGAGCTTTCATTAGCGTATAGAACGGGCCTTTACAGGATTATTATGGCTTATGAGGTATATGAAAATGACGAATTCAAATATAGTTTAGGTTTAAATCAAGAATTGCAACATGTGCCGGCTAAGCGACCTGAGGGAAAGCCAATATATTATTATGCGGTTTATAAGACAATGACAGGTGGCGAGGCTTTCTATGTAATGAGTCGAGAGCAGATTGAAGAGCATGCCAAGAAATATTCTCAAGCATATAAAAAGGGCTGGACTTGTCCTTGGCAAACTGATTTTGACGCAATGGCAAAAAAGACAGTTCTAAAAAGATTGCTTCAATACGCACCAAAATCAATTGAGGTTGAACGTTTTATGGCAATGGACGGTACAGTTAAGAAGGAAATTGATAGTGATATGACTCTTGTGCCGGATGTATTTGATATT
>JAEOTS010000064.1 GCA_016839745.1 Promethearchaeota archaeon | reverse complement strand
TTAATACGCCTTTAATTTAGAATATTTACCTACTTTAACGAAATTCCCTATCATACCACCAATGATACCGATAATAATTATAATTATTACCCAGAAATATACGATATAGATAATATTTGATGGATCAGAAGGGATAATTGGAATATTTCCACCGGAAAACAACGAAATCGGGAATATTCCCGGTTGATTAAGAAGCAACAAGAACACGGGAATGTAGGACAGATTATAAAAGGCTCCTATTATCAAAAAGACTTGTTGTCCAGTGTAATTACTTACTCCAATTACGAGTCGAATTAAATCTAACAAGCCACTTACAAAAACTAAAAATCCGAACAACTTAAGCCAATCAAGGAAAGCTGGTAGCATTAATCCCGTGACTGAAAAAGGCTGGATTATCAAAAGCAAGCCAAAAATTATTCCTGCAGAGGTTCCAAATATCAGTTCGCCCACTGTAACTGGTTGAGTCTTTTTAAATAACCGTTTTTGTTTGGCCTCTTCTAATTTTTGCTTTCTTAATGCTTTTGCTTCCTCTAATTTTTGTTTTCGAAGTATTTTAGCTTCTGCTCGTCTTTCTTCTCTTAAAACTTTGCTTTCAGCTATCCTTTCTTCTACTCGGGCTTTTGCTGCAGCAAGTTTTTCTCTTCCAAGCATCCTGGCTTCTTCAATGTGTTGTTTCGTGTATGCTCTTGTGTCTGCCATGTATTCTTCCGTAAAAGTGAATGGAAAAATTATAGCTAACCGTTTTGGGATAACTCCAAAATCTTCGGGTAAAAATCCTTCCATCGAAAAGTAGACAAATACAATTGTAATTACGATGGCAGCTACTAAACACCCAATCCAAATTCCAGAAAAAATCCCCCCTAATACTTCCCACCACGGTATAAAAAAGAACTGAAAGACTGCGACTATAATATTGATGAAAACGATTGCTAAACAAAAGAAGACCAAAGTTCTCAAGTAAAAATCAAAAAGTTCTTGTGTTAGAAAAAATTTTGGTGTACCTCGGTTTTTGTACAATTTAGCTATACTTTCAGGAGTACCCATTCGTACTGTGGCTTCTTTTATATCTGCGTCAGTTAATTCTTCGCCTCCGGAAATTGCTCTTGCTTCGCCATAAAGTTGCGCTTCTAAATCGTCTAATACGTTTTTTAATTCTTCTTCCTTCCATTTTAACCATTCGGGAAGTTTTTGTTTCACTTGTTGAATATAATTTTTAACAATTTTATTCTCAGATTCACTCATGATAACTCATTTATTTGTTTAATATATTTTTATTAGATAGTAATCCAATATTTTTATAATTACTAATGTTAATATTCTTTTAAAAAAAATGGAGACCAATTTTCAAAAATGGTAAAAATTTCATTAACTTCTAATGAAAAAGCTAAAAGAAGAACATTTGGTCTCCATCTAACCTCTATTGATATTTTCTATAAATACATCTTTCCTGAAATTAAGGATTTTCTGGATGACTATTTATGGGTCGATCTGTATGCTGGTGAGGGTAATTTAATTTTACCTATTTTAGATCAAATTCCTAAGGTAGACCGACAAAATTTCTTTTTGCATCATCTTTACCTCTTTGATGTTCAAGAAGACATGGTTCAGAAATGCATTAAAAACGCGGAAAAATACGGTATTCCAGAAGAGATTGCTTCTCAACATATTAAAAAGCGTGATAATCTTAAAGATTACCCTAAGATCCTAAACCAGCAGAAATACCCTATTTTTCATATCACTAATCCACCATACCTATATTTGGGATATATTAGGAAACACAAAGAGACTAAGAAATATTTAACCTATTTTGAGAAAGAGAACATAGGATATCAAGATTTATATCAAATTGCGATGATGAATGACTTTCGCAACGAAATTGAGAATTTAATTTATGTCATTCCAACTAATTTCTTATACGGTGCTTCTGTTTCTAATAAATTTCGATTAGATTTCTTAAAATATTATAAAATTATTAAAATGGTTATTTTTGAGACTTCTATGTTCAAATATACTGGTACAAACATATGCATAGGTTTTTTTAAAAGAAAAGCAATCTCAAAAGATGAACTTCAATCATTTGAAGGATTAAAGTTTAAAAAAAAAAATGTATTTGTTAAGAGAGATTACTTCTTAAAACCAAAATACAAATATCGCGCTGGTTCTGAATTCGATGAGTTTATAGAAGAAAATCGTGCTCAAAATCCTCTAAAAGTAAGTTATTACCTGAGAAAAGAAGAAGTTGTGAATAATCCTGGACCTATTGAAATTAAAGTTATTGATGCTAACAAATATGAGAAAAATCAGTATAAAAAACTGAAGATTAGCACGAGTGATAAGTTAAAAGAAAAGATACTGAATAACATTCTTTACGCTCGCACTGTTGATACTGGTTCTATTGATGGAAGAGCAGGACTAGGTATTATTAAGGAACATTTTGGAGTTGACGGAATATTTGTTTCGGGTAATACCTATCGAACTCATCCCATTCAGATTTTTCTGGAGCCTGAACTTCAGTATAAGGATCAAATTCTTTTAAGGAATTATTTTAATACAATTTTAGAATATTTTAGAAAGAAATTAGATAGTGAATTTCTAACTACATATAAATACTCTAACGCAGACTACACGAGAAAATTTTTGGGTTTAACTCAAGTAAGGGGGTTGATTGAGACATTTCCGCACGAACTTCAGGAAGAAGATAAGGAAAAGTTAATTTCTTATATAAAAAACAACGAAAGTGAAAAAATATTTAAATTAATCCGATTGACTCGTAGCTAAAGGTAGCAAAATTTTAATATATTAAGTTAGAAACTTGCGAACAAGAAAGCTATTAGGCCAAGAAACATCCCAATTTTTAGTGAGAAGCTGATTTTTTTCAAATGTGCTTTACTTAATTCTGAAATGAGCATTAACACGATTGTGTATACTACTTCGGTTAATCCAATAACCATGAAAATAATGAAAAGGAAAAGATTGAGTATATTTGTAAATACGGGCAAAATAAAAAACACAACCGCTAAAATAGCGAATATTACCGATATATTCCTAGAGGTTTTAATTCCGATTTTAATAGCTAATGTTTTTACCCCTTGATTCTTATCTCCTTCGATATCTTCGCAACCTTTTATAATCTCTCGAGCCACTAAAAGAGAGAATGCAGTAAAAAAAAAATAAAAAATATATGGAGGAATAATTGAGCTATTTAAATAGGCGCCATACACTAATCCAATCGAGAAAGACACTCCTACAATAATATTCCCGAAAAAGCCACTTTTTTTCCCCCACTTTGCGTACACCCAAGTAATAAACCCAAAGGAAAATGCTAATGCTAAATTTATCAATGTTAAGCTTAAAATGAGAGTGTTTATATAACTTAGAATTATTCCAATGATAAGATAGAAAAAAAAGAGTCCCTTAGCATGTTTTAAACTTATTGAACCTCTTGGAATAGGACGCTTCGGTTTGTTTATTTTATCAATTTCAATATCGTAAATATCATTGATGATATTACCTGCAGCGGCGAGTAAAATGTATGTTAAAACGCCAAGAATGATATTTATCGTTAATTTGTCTAAAGTCACATTTGATCGAGTATTTAATAGCCCGATAACTACGGTCAAAGCTCCCATTAAACAATTAATAGGGCGAGCAATTTCAATAGCATCTTTAAATTTCATAGTAAAAAAATTAAACTGTTTATTTCAAGCAATAACTTTTCTTATTATTTTTTCCTGCGTCCTTGATTTCGTCTATAATAGTTTTTAAAGCATTGCCATTATCCTTTAATACGTGATTTTCTAAGAATGTCCCCATAACGATGATATCGGCTCCTGCTTCAACGAAACCTCTGGCATCTTCTTTAGAACTTACACCACCTCCCACAATTATAGGAATGCTCAATAAATTTGAACTAAGTTGGATAATTTCAGCAGGAATCTTCTCACTACCAGAACCAGCTTCTAAATATATAAATTTGAATCCAAAATATTCCGCTGCTAAGCAATAAGCTGCTGTTAATTTGGGTTTTTCTCTAGGGAGGAGTTTGGCTTTACTTATCCAGCCAGCAGTGCCGCCAGGCTCTATTATCAAATAAGCTGTGGAGATAATTTCAAGGTTAGACATTTTCACTGTGTATGAACATATTGCTTGTTGTCCGATAATAAAATATGGATCTTCGGAATTTAAAATAGACATGAATAAAATAGCGTCTGCGTTTTTTGAGATATTAGCTACACCTCCCGGAAAAATAATAATTGGCACGCTTACATTATCTTTTATTGCGAGTACTGTTTCATCAACAAACTTTTGGTCAAAAACCGTGCTTCCGCCAATTAAAATAGCGTCAGTTCCTGCTTGCTCTGCATAAAGCGCCATTTTTCCTGCTTTGGAGGGATTTTGTTTGGTAGGATCCGGATCAATCAAGGAAAAATGGAGGGTTCCATCACGATTTATCTTATTAATTAAAAATTCGTAAGTATTTGCCTTTACAGTGTTACTTGTCAATGTATCAACCATAAAATTCACTTAATATAATTAATTTACTTTTTTAGCATTTATTAACATTTTCTTAATTTTATCATATACTTCAATAACTCGTCTTTTCCATTCCTCAAAATTTTCAACATTTATTGGAAAATTCTTATATATTTTTGATATTTCGTTCATCCGAATCCGTAAGTAATTTAAATCTAACAAAAGATTTGGGTTATAAATTCCTTTTAACGCTTTAGTTACCAAGCTAATTACGGGTAATTCAAATTCTCCAGTTGAGGAGATTTCTAGTATTTCTTCGCCACTCAGTAAATCTTGTTGTAGCGCAAAATTTAAATCTTCATTAGGAAGTATTTGGAGAGTCATTCTTAGTAAGTCTAGTGAAGCAAATTCTGCTCCAAAACTAGTCATAACATCATAGTTATAATTCCATAACGAATTAACAGAATAATCTCCCTTTTCAATCGCATCTACAACTGTATTGGCAGCAAAAAAACCACCCCTCATCGAAGGATCAATACCTCCTCCATGAAGCGGATTAACTTGGCAGGCAGCATCTCCTACAAACATGATTCCATTGTCAGTGCACGACCAGAGAGGTCGTCTAACAGACACAACACCTCCACCGGAAGAAATAATTTCGTATTTCGAGGTTTTAATGAATTCATTAAAGACATATTGATGGTATAAATCTTTTACCTTGCCTTTAAGATTCATAAATGTTCCAAGACCAATATTGAGAGATGATTCATTTTTCGGGAAATACCAGATATAGCCTCCTGGTGCTTTTTCTCGATTTAGAATGATTGATATGTAATCGGGGTTATTAATTCTTAGATCTTGAGGAGAAAACTTCACGATTTCTCTGTAGCAAAGAATAGTATCTTCCTTTAATACCTCTTTCTCAACTAAATTGCTCTTTAATTTCTTTCTGAGAGGAGAATAAAATCCAGATGCATCAATTAATATTTTAGAATGTATTTCTGCTTTTTCACCGTTTTTTAGTTTTATTTTTACTCCAGAAACCGTATTTTGGGTATATATTAAATCTAAAGCCATTGTCTTATCCATAAATTGCTCCACACCCGCATCTAAAGCATCGTTCAGTAATCTTTGACCAAATTCTATCCTATTAACAATATAACCAGCCTGTTTTGGATCGGTCAAATCTATACACTTCTTCAAATCTGGAGAGTATAACTTAGCGCCCTTGATTTTACAAGACAGCTCATCGTCTCGAGGGTGTTTAATTTGAAGATAATCGAAAATATCACTTCCCACTGCATCTCCACAGATTTTATTCCCAATATCTTTTTTCTCTTTACTATCGATGAGGCAGACTTTTAATCCTTTTTCCGCGGCAAACCGAGCAGTAGTACTACCTCCCGTTCCCGCGCCAACAACAATAACATCGAAACTTTTCAGCAAATTCTCCATAGAAATCTAGCTTTAAGAATGGGATTAATTATTAATTAAATTGAAGTTAGCAAGAACACGATAATCACAGTTGCGATTGGGATAGTTAAATCATCCCATGTTGATGGTGATATTAATTCAACTATCGTTGCTAAAGCACTAGTAATTAAAGAATACAAAAGCGCAATCTCAAGTGTTAGATGGATTTGATTTATCGGATTTGTGACTCCTAAAAAAGTGAAAGCGATAAAACAAAGGATAAATCCACTGATAAAGAAAGCTAAGGATCCTTCTAAAGAGCGTGTAGTTTTTACCCATGGAAGATTTATTTTCCTTTTTCCGTATTTCTTACCAATTACCGATGCGAGAGTATCTGAAATTATCATTAATAAGATACCTGCTACAGGGAAATACATCTGGTTTGGAGCAAAGATAGCGAAAAATGTAATCAATATAGTAATTGATAGGCAATAATGAAATGGTCCTTGTAGATAACCTACTTTTTCTTCTGCTTCTTCTCCAATTGAATCGTACAACTCTTTTAACTGTTTTATACTGCTTTTTTTTGAGCTTAGTAGAGTTAAGAGCGTCATTGAACCAGCTAGTATTACAGCAAACCCTGGCCAGGAATAATAAGGTGCAGATAAAACCGCTAACCCTGCAAATAGATGTACTGCTTTGCGAGCTTGGAATTTAGTTATTTTATCTCTTTTTTTCAACTGGACGGGTATTAGGATAGTAGCAATCACATAAATAAACGTGAATAACAGAAGCAATAAATCTAATAATATACTCAAAGAAATCAGTTCCTTTTATTTAGTATTATAATTAACCCAGATAAAGTTTGATTTATTTAAAATGAAATCCGATTAATTCTAATATTAAGTGTTATATTCGATAAAAACATAAATTATTACATTTAGATAAAGTTATTTTTTAATTCACATTATTCCAGTTACTTACGATAAAGAGAAAAGTATTATGAACGAAACATATACAGAAGAAGAACTCCAAAATTTACCTTTCAGGAATACTAGGCTTGATTTAGAAAAAAGGGTGGAAGATTTACTGAGTAGATTGACGCTTAAGGAGAAATTTAAATTAAGTGCAGGAAGGAGGATGTGGCATACGAAACCAATTAGAAGATTAGGCGTTAAATCCTTTACGATGTACGATGGTCCACATGGCGTTCGTCCTGACGATATGGGGGAAATTAAAAGTACTTATTTCCCTTCTGCTATTTGTAGGGCTGCAACATGGGACCCTAAACTTTCATACGAATTTGGAAAAGCCGTTGCAGAGGAAGTTCTTGAAGTTGGTGCTCATATGCTATTAGCTCCTGGGATTAATATTCAAAGAACTCCGATGAATGGAAGGACTTTTGAGTATCAAACTGAAGACCCTCACTTAAATAAAGTTTTAGCTGTTGCTACTGTAAAGGGAATTCAAAGCCAAAAGGTAGCAGCATGTGTGAAACACTATATTTGTAATAACCAAGAAAAAAACAGGAAAACAGGAAGTTCCGAAGTAAGCGAGCGAGCGTTACAAGAAATTTATTTACCTGCTTTTAAGGCAACCGTTCAAGAAGCCGATGCATGGTCATTTATGACATGTTATAACAAAGTGAATGGGATTTATGGTTCAGAGAATTTTATTCTATTGAGAGAAGTATTAATGAAAAAATGGGGTTTTAGAGGATTTACCGTTTCAGATTGGGATGCAACAGCCTATACAAGCACAGAAGAATGTGTTAAGGCAGGCTTATCTCTTGAAATGCCTACACCAAAAAAATACACTAAGACAAACATGAATAAAGCATTTAATGAGGGTAAATTCACCATAGACGAGATTAATGAAAACATTAGAAGATTACTAAGAGTCATGTTTTTAGTCGGATTATTCAACAACGAAGAAACATTACCTAAAGGTAGTAGGAATACCCCTGAACATCAAATATTAGCTCGCGAGATTGCTGAAGATGGTATAGTCCTTCTAAAAAACGAAAAAGGTTTACTTCCATTAAATATCGAAAAAGTAAAAAAAATAGCAGTTATTGGACCTAACAAGAATTTTCGATTAGGAGGAGGGAGTATTTTATCAGGAGGGGG
>JAEOTS010000063.1 GCA_016839745.1 Promethearchaeota archaeon | reverse complement strand
GAAGTTTTGAAGAATATAGAAAAATAATGTCGATAAATGTAGATGGTATGTGGTTGGTTCTTCAAGCAGCACTTCCCTATATAGGTCGTCCAGCACCAACGAAAAAGCATCCTGATCGAAGAGAAGGACAATTAATCTTTTCCTCGAGTTCTGCGGGAAAAACAGGTGTTCCTTATATGGCTGCTTATGCAATGAGTAAAAGTGCGATAATTGCATTAGCAAATTCTGTTAGATTAGAATATAAAATTCAAAACCATAAAATTGATATAATTACAGTAGTACCTGCCCCAGCTGATACAAAATTTTATCATACTTCAGAAATGATTGATTGGATAAATAGCTACAAAAAAAGAGGTCTTCTGTTTCAATTTGTTAAAACTAGAGATATTGCTAAGCGGGTGTTAAAAGCATCTAGGAAGCGAAAAAAGGAAATATTTGTTCCACGTTGGTGGAAGTTATTAGATATTTTGTTTGCATTTAGTCACCATTTAATAGGAAATTTATTGACAAAGATCGAAAACCAATAAATCTTAAATAACTAGTGTGAACATTTAAATAAACGATAGGAGATATTAAAGTTAATATTCTATTTAAATAGAAAAATTAATAGAAAAAAGGGTAAAATAATTATGGCAATTCAATGGGGAAAAATGATTTTATACGGAATTCTCTCTGCTATATTTTATATCGCTGTTCCTCTTATTCTCTTTTATGTTCTTGAACTTTTTAACATAATGACCTTTTCTGAGAGTTTTAAGACCTCAGTTCTTATATTTGGAATTATAGGAGTCGTAATTTCTATGCTTAGACATGCTTTTCCTGAAGATACATCGGCAAATCGTCTCATTAGATTCGGAATAACCGTCTATTCTGGAATTTTTCTCTTTTACATATTCGGAGGATTTGAACCAGGAAGGAGTTTGGGAACATATTCTATTGATTATGCTAGTCCACTTATCTCTGTCCAAGCCTTTTTAGGCTTACAATTAATTGCGTGGTTGTTTTTAGGATCTACTATAATAAGAGGGTTGCAATATTTAATAGAAGCTATTGAATTACGTAAAAAGAAAGAATACAAAGTTACTGTTAAAAAGGAATTTAGAGTTAGCAAAATTTTTAAAGTATTAGGTATACTCGCAAGTCTTGCAATTTTAGGTTATTTTGGAAGTATAATTTATAGTGGATTAAATTTAGACTTTAATCTTCAAAATATGGCTTATGATTATGACGATAATGGAACACCTCAGTATACAGATGATTCTTTAAGCCTTAATGTGACTTTTGATGTAGGTAATGCGGGTATATATGCCATTCATAATGTGTCATTAAACGCTGAATTATTTACAGTAGAAACTGATAATCACACTGCTCTACCATGGCATACAAAAATAGGAGGAATTCCCAGTCCATATCAAAAAACATTTCATTCATTTACCAATACAGTGAATCAAACTATTTCTATTAGTATCACTAATACTACTATAATCTATGGTTTAATGACCACTGATGGAGATTTAATATTGAGACTTTCATTTTCGACAACATACGCAGGAATTTTTATTGCACTAAACGTTTCTCTTCCATTTCCATGGACGCACCCATAAAATTAATCTCTCTTTTTTAAAATCTTCTTTTTTTAATTTATTTTATTGAATATTACGTTTTAATTTATAAATTTAAAAAAAAGGAAATACTAAATGTATTGTTTTAATTATGCAAAATTATTAAAAACTAGGTCAAAAAGTAATGGAAATTCAATATTCTAAAATGATTCTTTATGGATCAATTAGATTTATTTTCTATATAACTATACCGCTTATTTTGATTACTTTTCTCTCTGATATTATTTCGGTCAGTCCAGGCTTCGTTATTAATCTCTTTATTATTGGAATTATAGGAGTAATTTTAACAATTCTTAAACATATGTTTCTAAAAGACACCATAGCCAATCGTCTAATAGCTTTTGTAGTCGCAATATATCAAGGTATTTATTTGTTCTATATCTTTGGAGGCTTTACTCCCGGGATAAAATTAGGTACCTATTATATTAATACAATTCAAGCCCAAGTTCTTTTAGGTCTGCAATTGATTGCTTGGTTATTGCTAGGAATAGCTGTAGTTTCAGCATTTCAACATTTAATTGAAGTAATAGAACTTAGAAAGAAAAAAGAATACCGGGTGAAGATTAAAAAGGATCTTAAGTTGAGTAAGTTGTTTAAAGGGTCAGGATATTTATTAAATATCATAATCCTTGGATATATTATAAGTATTATTGTAAGTGGTTTAAATTTGTCTTTCAATTTGAAAGAAGAATATACATTTTCAGTAGATTCTGGACCTGATGGTCTTCCACTAAATTCTGATGATAGAATAAATGTAACTATCAATTTTGATCTTATAAATAAAGGTATTTATTCTTTTCAAGAAGTATATTTAGATGTAGATATTTTCACTATAAGTACTACAGATCCTTTTAATTTATCACTCCCTGAGAATGTAAAAATTGGAGAAGTTAAAAACGCTTATTATAAAGAATTCCCGAGGTTTACTAACACAACTAAGCAAATTACAATAAGTATCTTTCAAATTTATGCATTAGGATTAATAACTTATGACGCAGACTTAGAACTTAGAGTCTCATTATTGAGTTATTACGCAGGTATTAATATTGATTTAAAAACGTCTATTCAAACATTTTGGGATGAATTAATTGTTTAAATTAAGTACTTTTTTTTCCTTCCATTTTTGAATAATCCCCTTTTTTAATAATTTATAGACATTTATTTTAAATTTTATAATGTTATTAGATTAAATATGACTGAAGAAGAACCGTCAAGACCACAAGGATTACCAGTTGGTGCTAAAGCACCTTTCTTTGATACTACTGACATCTACGAGAATAATGTAAATTTAGATAAGTTATTAGAAATATATAATGGTGTACTCATTGATTTTTTCAGGGGAAATTGGTGAAATCATTGTAAAACTCATTTAAGACTACTTACAGAATTTAAATCAGAATTTAAAAAACGGAACGTTAAGGTGATATCCATAGCAAGTGATAGTCCAAGACTTTTGAAAAGTTTTAAAGAAGAAAACAATTTTGATATTGATATTATATCTGACCGCAAAACCAAAATAATTAAGGATTATGATGTATATTGGTTTGCCCCTGGTGGTGCTAAAACTATGAAAGTAAAACAAGCTGTTCCCAGCAAATTTTTGATCAATAAAAACAGAGAAATTGTTTGGACTTATATTGGAAGGGATAAAACGGATAGACCTTCGATAGAATTAATAACAAAAATAATAGATGAAAGACTTTAAAATCCCCAAAAGAATGATCTGAGCATATAAAAGTTAGATGTTCAAGGACGACCTAGCAAAGGTAGAGGATTATTCTTATAATTTTTTTATTAATTATTATAATATTTATAAAATCCCTTTCCTGTTTTTCTTCCCAAATCCTCCCTATCAACCATGTCCTTGAGTGCTTGAGGTGGTTTATCTCTTGGATCTCCACTTTCTTTATAATAAGACATCTCTACGTCGTATGTAATATCTAAACCAACATTATCCATAATTTCAAATGGTCCAATACCCATATGGGTAAATATTTTCCATGCTTTATCAATTGTTTTAATATCTGCAACACCCTCAGCCCACATTTTTAAGCAATCTTTCTTAACTGCTCTCCACATTCTGTTAAACACAAAGCCAAAACTTTCTTTTTTCAAAATTATTGGAGTAATATCAATGCTTTGAACGAAATGAACCCCTTTTTCAAATGTATCATCTGAGGTTTCTGTACCTTTCATTATATCTGCCATTGGTAAAGCATATATATTATAAAAATGAATATTTAAAACTTTCTCTTTTCTATCCACAGCATCCTCTATTCTTGAAACTGGAAATGATGAACTATTAGTTGCGAGAATAGCATGAGATGGAGCTGCTTTATCTATTTGAGAAAATATCTCTTTTTTTAATTCCAACTTTTCTGGTACAGCTTCTATAATCAGATCAGCATCTTTAACTGCTTCGCCAAGAGTGTTATGAAGGGTTACCTCTCCAGAGATGCCTTTCATTTTTTTCTTTCGATTCATTCTCCGTACGTACTTCTCTAAAAAATCTCTAACTGTGTCATAAACACGTACAGAATATCCACTCATAGCCGTTCTTTCTATTATTTGCTGACCCATTGTACCAGCTCCTACTATAGCTACAATATTAATTTTATTAACCATCTGATATCTACCAAATGTTCCTAAAGTATACAATATTTTTATATAATAGATAAGCCTCAATTTATATTAAATCTACATCCTCGATTTAAAAAAAGAGATTGGATTAAAATGGAGATTAATACAATAAGAAATGTAGTGGTTGTTGGTGCGGGCACCATGGGTCATGCTATTGCCCAGGTTTATGCACAACATGGTTTTGATGTGTTTTTAATTGATTTAGACCAAAAAATGTTAGATCACGCCATCATAATGATAAAATCTAATTTAGGTTTGTTGTTAGAACATAATAAATTAAGAGAAGAGATGATTTCAATACTTAACCGTATTCATATATCTACAAATATTGAGGGAAGTGCCTCAAATGCAGACTTAGCTATCGAAGTTGTAAATGAAGTTCCCGAAATAAAGAGGAGAGTGTTTAAGCAATTAGATAAATTTTGTGCTCAAGATACAATTTTAGTAAGTAACACTTCTGGGTTAAATATTTTTGAAATTGCTGATGTTAGTTATCCTCAAAGATTAATTATACATCATTGGTTTTGTCCAGCATACATAATGCCGTCAGTAGAAATTGCACCCGGTCCGAGTACATCCTCAGAAGTAATTAATTTATCAGTCCAATTAATGAAAATACTTGGTAAAAAACCAATTGTATTAAATGAATTTATCGACAATTTTATTGTTAATCGAATTCAGAGAGTCATTATGGTACAAGTATGGGAAATGATTCAAAAGGGTTGGGCAACTCCTGAGCAAATAGATTATGCTGTAAAGACCGTTTTAGGGGTAAGACTTCCAGTACAAGGAATAGTCCAATCCCAAGATTTTACAGGACTTGATTTAATTTTAGATAAGCAAAAAGAATTTAGGACAAATAAACGTTATCCTCAAATCCAAGAATTAGTCGAACAAGGAAATTTAGGCGTGAAATCCGGTAAGGGTTTTTATAATTACGGGGATAGGACAGAATTAGAAGTTCTTAGAAAAAGAGATGAACTCTGTTTGAAAATGCTTGATTATCTTGAACAACTAAGATTATTTGAACCTCTCTGAACTATTGATCAAAAAGATTATTCTACTTTTTTAATCATTTCTTCTTTATAACCAGTTATTACCTTAACCAAATCCTTAAGAGATTTATCAATTTCAGAATCTCCTGTATCGACTCGGAGGTATTCTAGATTTCTTATTTTTTCTTTTGTTGAAATTATTATAATATTCTCTTTACCGACTTTTTTTATTACTAGAGGGGTAAATTGCTTATTTCCTCTTCCAAAAATAAACCCTTGCCCTCCAATTGGAGTTACAACAATTTTTACTTCTCCATATTTTTTTAATAATTTTAAAATTGCCTTTTCATTTAAATCAGCTCCAATAAATTCTTTATTATATATTGCATCAACTCCAAGTAAAGTTTTTTTTAATTGCAACTGGTCTGTAATTGATTTGACAGTTGTTCCAGGCCCTAATAGATATAGAGTATTATCTTCCATTTTCTCAATTACATCTAAAGCAATTTCGTGCTTATTTTCTTCAATAGAACTTCCTATTATCGAACTGTCTTTACTAGATTGAATTAAATTTTGAATTTTGGGGACTTTCAAAAAACCATATAATTTTGAATCTAATCTTCCTTGACGAAATGATTCCTCGTTTATATCTAAAACTTCTCTCTCTTCGGTCTCTATATTTTCCGTTAAAAATGCATCTAAAAGTTTAGCAGCAGCTCTGGGATTTAGAGCAAATACCGAACTAAACATTTTTACTCCTGAAGGGATAGCAATAACTGGTTTTTCCATATCAATCGCGTCGTAGATATCTCTTGCAGTCCCATCTCCGCCACAAAATATTAATAATTCGATTTCCTTTTTCAGCATAGTTTTTGCTATTCTTATTGTATCTTCTGAGGTTGTTTCAATCCCAATTTCACCAACCACCTCAAACTTATATTTATGTGCTTTAATAAGATCTTCTCCCATTTTGCCAGGAGCTACTAAGAAATAAAAACCTTTTTCATCTTTTAGATTAGAGAAAAATTGCCTCGTTCGAGAAGGAGCTACAGGAATGGCGCCCATTTTTAAAGCTTGTTTATAGATGTCTCCATCCGTTCCTTTTAAACCTACGCTGCCTCCCATTCCGGCGATAGGATTAACAATTAATCCTACTTTCTTCATAATTAATTAATAATATTACTAGTTCTGTAGTGATTTTTAATTAAAATGAATAATAAAAAATTTTGGGATTTCTCAATAATTATTTCTTTATAGGGACTTCTATAATTTTTTCTTCTTTTTTCTTAACTTTACGGGTCCATGTAGCAGGATTATAGCCTTCTTTCGCCAGATAATTCATCAAAGAATTTACTTTAGGATTAATTCTCACATCAATTACTGCTGGCTTCTCTGAATCATAAGCACGCTGCAATGCTGGTCGAATCTCATTTGGGTCAGTAATTAATTCTCCATAACAATCAAAAGCTTCTGCATATTTATCGTATCGAGTCTCACTAGACAGTGATGTACCTAATCCAAAAAATTTCTTGCCATGAGACATTTTTTGCCCTCTTGCTACCATTCCCCAAAGCCTATCATTACTTATAACAACAACAAATGGTAAATTAAACCTACGAGCAGTTTCTATCTCTTTTCCATTGAATAAAAATGATCCATCACCAGTTAACACTAAGACTTTCTTCTCAGGAAAGGCATATTTGGTTGCTATTGCCATTGGAACACCACCTCCAAGATGCTGAATCCCCAATCCTCCTGAAAAATATACTGAATTAGGATGATATGCTTTTAAATATGTGAGCCCCCATATTGTTGTATCTCCCCCATCAAGTATAATAATCCCGTCCTTAGGCATAAAATCTCCAACTTCTTTTACTAAACGTTGAGGTTGAATTGGAACTTTATCTGAAGATCCCTCTATTGCTATTCGTTCATAAAACTTTTTAAGTTCTTGTTGAACTGTATTAACCCAAGGTATTGGTGCTCTTGGTTTATTATTTAATTTGTTCTTACCAATTTGAACCATTTGTGTAAGAACTCCTTTTATGTCACCAATTATAGGTATATCAATTCCTCTATTTCTCCCTATTTCTTCAGCGTTGATGTCTACTTGAATGATTTTTGCCTCATCTGAAAGGTATGGCATGTAGCCATAAAAAAATAATTCGGTGATACGAGATCCTAAAATTAATGCCACATCTACATTTTGTAGTAAAACTGTACCTGGGCCTTCTAATGGGCTAGCTATTCCGAAATATAATGGATGATCTGCTGAAAATGAACCTAAGCCAAATCCCCACGTTCCCACTGGTATTTGAGTTAATTCAGCGAACTCTAATAATTCACTGGTGGCACCTGAAAAACTTGTGCCCGTACCTGCTATGATTAATGGACGTTTTGCATTTAATAGTAAATCAACTGCTTCAGAAACCTGAAATTCATTTCCATATGGACCATGAAAAGCACGAAGTTTTTCAACAGGTTGGAATGCTCGTTGTACTATCTCTAATTCATCATCGCATTCTTTTACCATTACATCAAAAGGAATTAGTAATAAAACTGGTCCTGGTTTTCCAGTTGATGCGATTCTAAAAGTCATATTAATATATTCTGGTATTCTTGCAGTTTCATAGCAATAACCTGTCCATTTGGTGACAGGGCGGAAAGCAGGAGCTACATCAATCTCATTTTGAGCTAATTTCTCAAAATCCATCATAGGTGTGGTAGTACAAATAGCAACTAAAGGAATACTCGCATCAAAAGCAATAGGAATAGCAGGGAATAAATCTGTAATGCCTGGTCCTGATTGTACTGAACAGACTCCTGTTTCTTTAGTAGCAAGATAATATCCTATTGCAGCATGCCCCGTTGCCTGTTCATGTCGAAAATCTATAATGTCTATTCCAGCTTCTGTACATGATTCATCTTTACAATAATTATAAATCGTACGATTATCTCCGCAGAGGGTAAAAAGTACACGAACACCTTGATTATCAAGAGCTCTTACAGTTAATTGAGCTCCATTAACTAAAACCATT